>JBQCIZ010000752.1:0-2824 GCA_051953235.1 Nitrobacter sp.
CCCGGCACCTTGCCGAGGCTCGCTTCAAATCCGTTGCCCGCGATCAGCACGCTGATGCCGGCCAGCGCGATCGCCAGCGCAATGGCGCGCAACATGGAAACCCGCTCGCCAAGGATCGGCCATGCCAACAGCGCCACCCACACCGGAATGGAGATGCCGAGCACCGCGGCTTCGCTGGCCGGCAGCCACAGCAACGCCAATCCCATGAACGCGACCCAACTGCCGATAGTCAGAAGTGACACCACGGCGAGGCGAAGCCACATCGCACGCGGCACGGCGAGGCGTTCGCCCCGGACGTAAAGCAGAAGCGCCAGCACCAGCGCGCCGACGAGGCCGGAGAGTCCGCGCGAGGTCAGCGGCGGCAATTCCGTCAGCAGGTTTTTCATGATCGGGAAGTTCAGCCCCCACCCGACCGAGGTGATGGCGAGACACAGCAGGCCGAACGATGCCTCGCCCGCGGCCGTGGCGGGCTCACGCGCCGCCGTCATGACCGCGTCGCCAGCACGATGCCGCCCAATGTCAGAAGAAGCGCTGCGATCTGAATAACACCCAGCGGCTCGTGCAGCGCGATCGCGGATGCAACGACGCCGATCACGGGAACGGCCGTGGTGCCGATTGCCGCGACTGAAGCCGGGAGCCTCCCAAGCGCGGCGAACCAGGACACGTAAGCCACGCAGAACTGGATCACGGTGCTGTAACCGAGCAGCCACCAGCCGAGCGTGGTCACATTTTCAAAATGGGAGGTCTCCAGCAGCATACCGGCGATCCCCACCGGCAGGCAGCCGAGACCGATCTGCCAGGCGGCGGCCGTCATCGGCGGCAGCGGCAACGGCCACTTCTTCGACAACACAGCTCCCAGCGCGAAAGCAAACGCGCCGCCCAGCACCATGACGAAGCCGGTCAGTTTCTCCGGGGTGATCGAGATGCCCTCGCCGCCGAGAATGACGGTCAGCCCTCCGAAGGCGAGTAGCAATGCAATCACACGCAGCACGTTCGGTCGCTCGCCGAGGATCGGCCATGCCAGCAGCGATGCCCACACCGGCATCGTGTAGGCGATCATCGAGGCCTCGCCTGCCGGAAGCCACAAGAGCGCGATTCCCATCAGCGCCATCCAGCAAGTGACGTTGAGAACCGCGTAGAGGCAGAGCCGCGGCCACAACGCGCGCTCGACGCGCAGGCTTTGACCCCGCAAGAGCACGACGACCGCCAGCAGCGCCGCGCCGGCGACCCCGGTCGCACCGCGCAAGGTGAGCGGCGGCAGTTGGCTCAACAACGCCTTGGTCACGGGCCAGTTGAGGCCCCACCCGACTGATGTGATGGCGAGGAACAGGAGGCCGACGGGCGTGATTCGTGCCCGGGCGCCCGGCTGGATTTGGTCTGACATGAAATGAAAAATCCGGCGGAATCGGACGCCACAATGCCGGTTATGGCGGCCTCGCGCCATCGCCAAACCGGACATGCGGCATGCCGCCTGCGCAGGCAGGCCGAGTCGGCTCAAAGCAACCCCTTCCCGACAATAAAAACTTGCCCTGTGAACAGCGTGTGAAGCTCGCAAAACGAGTCAATTTGAAGATTTTTTTCGCTTGGGAATCCCTGAGGACTCACTGATACTTGGACCCATCCAAGGCGCGGCTCGACCCCTTGGTTTTCCCCTCTTTCCACCATATTTAGTATTTGATTCAGGAACCCGTACTAATCCTTGACGGGCGCAACGGAGTCGTCCTAGCTTTGATCCTGTTCGGCGCGAGTGTGTTTCGGGTACCCGCCGGTCGCTCCCTGAAGGGTTCCAGAATGGCCACTCCGTCCGCCGGTCGAGGCAACGGGGCGAGGACGTGTCTGCTCTGAAACCGGGGCTTCCAGGGCGCCAAAAAACGGGCCGGCAAAACCAAACCGGAACGGCTCAAATTGAGGTGTGAGGCGTTGAGTTCGACCGAGGGGACCGCGAGGTCCGGGGACGGATCGGACGACAGGGAAAACAGGGCCGGAACCACCGGCTGAGCTGCGGGCCAACAGGTCCGTGAACGGAAATCGCCAAGGCCGCGCCAAAGCGGTCACGGACAGTTACGGGGCACGAAAAACAATGCATTTCGAACGGCGCTACACCAAGGACGGTCAGTCACCCTATGCCGAAATCAATTTTCGGCTGACGACGAGCGAGATCCGTAATCCCGACGGCTCCGTGGTGTTTCGCCTGGAGAACGCCGAGGTGCCGGAGTTCTGGTCGCAGGTCGCCTCCGACGTGCTCGCGCAGAAGTATTTTCGGAAAGCGGGTGTCGCCGCGCGCCTGAAGAAGGTCGAGGAAGAGACCGTGCCGTCGTGGCTGTGGCGCTCGGTGCCCGACACCGAGGCGCTGGCCACCCTGCCCGAGAACGAGCGCATCGTCGGCGAGACCTCCGCCAAGCAGGTGTTCGATCGCCTCGCCGGCTGCTGGACCTATTGGGGCTGGAAGGGCGGCTACTTCACGAGCGAAGACGACGCCCGCGCCTTCAACGACGAACTGCGCTACATGCTGGCGCGCCAGATGGTGGCACCTAACTCGCCGCAGTGGTTCAACACCGGCCTGCACTGGGCCTACGGCATCGACGGTCCCGGCCAGGGCCACTACTACGTCGACTTCAAGACCGGCAAGCTGACCAAGTCGAAGTCCTCCTACGAACATCCGCAGCCGCACGCCTGCTTCATTCAGGGCATCGAGGACGACCTCGTCAACGAGGGCGGCATCATGGACCTGTGGGTGCGCGAGGCGCGCCTGTTCAAATACGGCTCCGGCACCGGCTCCAACTTCTCGCGGCTGCGCGGCGAAGGCGAGCGCCTCTCCGGTGGC
>JBQCIZ010000753.1:0-2170 GCA_051953235.1 Nitrobacter sp.
GGTCGGCACCGAAATCGACAGGTTCTGCTGCAACCGTTCGATCGGCCGCACCAGTGGCTCGGGCACCACCATCCAGCCGACCCGCCAGCCGGTCATGCAGAAGTATTTCGAGAACGAATTGATCACCAGCGCATGCGGCGACAACTCCGCGGCGGTGACCGCCGGGAAGGCATAGTCGAGGCCGTGATAAATCTCGTCGGAGATGAAACGGATGCCTTCGCTTTCCGCCGCCGCCATCAGGTGTGTCAGCGCCTCGCGCGACATCATCGTGCCGGTGGGATTGGCGGGGCTCCCGACCAGCACGCCCTTCAGCGGCTTTTTGCGGTGAGCCGCGAGCAGCGCCTCCCCCGTCAGGGCATGACGGTTCTCGCTCGACGTCTCGATCAGCACCGGCTCGCAGCCGAGCGCCGTCAGGATATGCCGGTATGGCGGATATCCCGGCACCGTCACGGCGACCCGATCGCCCGGCTCGAACATCGCAAGGAACGCCAGAATGAAGGCGCCCGACGATCCCGTGGTCACGACGATCCGGTCAGGATCGACCTCACAGCCATAGGTCTCGCGATAGTGCCGGGCGATCCGCGCCCGCAGCGAGGGAATGCCCAACGCCGACGTGTAGTCGATCTGGCCGCGCTCGAGAGCGGCATGAGCGGCGTCCAATGCCGTTCGCGGGGCAGGCGCGGAAGGCTGCCCGACCTCCATATGAATCACGTGACCGCCTGCGGCCTCGATCCGCGCCGCCGCAGCCATCACGTCCATCACCATGAAGGGCGGAACTTCGCTGCGGCCAGATGCCGCCAACAGGCCTTTTGCCCGGTCTCTCAGTGTCGCGTCGAGCATGGAAATCTGTTAATTCGCTTTCGCTTACGGCGGGCAATGAAAGCCGCGTTCCCGCCGTATTCAAAGGGTTGTTAGGGCATATAACGTATTCGAACCACATCCAATGAATAAAGAGATGACCGAGCGGCCCCGCGCCACCGCACGCCGATCCCTGTCGAAGCTGACCGCGCTGATGACCGCGTTGGCCCTGACGAACGCCTCGCTGCCGGTTCACGCCCAGCAGGCCAAGGGACCGCCGGTGCTGCGCGATACCGAGACCGAGCAACTGCTGCGCGACTACACGCGCCCGATCCTGCGCGCCGCTGGACTGGAGAAGCAGAATATCCAGATGGTCATCATCAACGACAAGTCGTTCAACGCCTTTGTCGCCGACGGCCGCCGCATCTTCGTGAACTACGGCGCGATCATGCAGTCGACGACGCCGAACCAGTTGATCGGCGTGCTGGCGCACGAAACCGGGCATCTTGCCGGCGGCCATCTCGCCAAGTTTCGCGAGCAGCTTGCCCGCACCCAGACCCAATTGATTATCGCGATGCTGCTCGGCGCGGGCGCGCTCGCGGCGGGAGCTGCCCGCGGCGGAAGCAACGGGGCCAGCAACATTGGCGCGGCTGCCATCAGCGCACCGCAGGAGATCGCGCGCCGCAGCCTCCTGTCCTACCAGCGCCAGCAGGAAGAGAACGCCGACCGCGCCGGCGTGAAATTCCTGACCGCGACCCACCAGTCGGCGAAGGGCATGTACGAAACCTTCAAACGCTTCACCGACGAAAGCCTGTTCGCCGCGCATGGCGCCGATCCCTACGTGCAGTCGCACCCGATGCCGGCCGACCGCGTCGCTGCGCTCGCGGAAATCGCCCGGACGAGTCCGTACTGGGACAAGAAAGATGACCCGGCGCTGCAGATGCGCCACGACATGGTGCGGGCAAAGATATCCGCATTCATGGAGCGCCAGGACACCGTCTACCGGCGCTATCCGATGTCGGATACCAGCCTGCCCGCCCGTTACGCGCATGCGATCACCACGTATCTGCACGGCGACCTTCGTTCGGCGCTCGTGCAAATCGAGGGGCTGATCAAGCTTCAGCCACAAAACCCTTATTTTTACGAGGTCCAGGGACAGGCGCTGCTCGAAGGGGGCCATCCCGCGGAGGCGATCGCACCGCTGCGGCGGGCCGTTCAACTGTCCCATAATGCCCCACTCATCGAGATGTTACTTGGGCAGGCGCTCGTGGCCTCCAATAATAAGGCCTATACCGAGGAGGCCATCACGATTCTGCGGACGGCGCTGGCACGGGAACCCGAAGCTCCGCTCGGTTACATGCAGCTCGCGATG
>JBQCIZ010000754.1:0-4298 GCA_051953235.1 Nitrobacter sp.
TGGTGCGCGTCACCGCCGACAGCGCAGCCGACGGCTACACCAGCCAGACCATGACGGTGTGGAACGCGAAGGGCGAGCCGACCATGATCAGCCGCCAGCATGTTGCGATGTTTTTCTAGCGTCGTCCTGAGGAGCGCGCCCGTGGGCGCGCGTCTCGAAAGATGACTACAGTTGGTGGCCGCCATCCTTAGAGGCTCGCCAGCGCGATGCAAAAGCATCGCGAGGCTCGCACCTCAGGATGACGAATTGCCCCTTACTTCTTCGCGGCCGCCGCGCGCTCGACGAAGGTCTTGCCACCCTTCATCTTGTTGTTCAGCGGCGCCTCGTTGATCTGGACCACCACGGCATCGGCATCGACGCCGGTGTTCTTCATCACGGCCGCCGTGATGTCGAGCATCAGGCCCTTCTTCTGCTCGTCGGTGCGGCCGGCCGCCAGATTGATCGTCACTTCAGGCATCGTGATCTCCCTTTGCTCTTGCTGATTCTCGTTTTGCCGAAAATACGACGTTATCCTGAGGAGCGGCGTCTTCGCCGCGTCTCGAAGGATGGCGCATTGTCGTCATGGTTCGAGACGGCGCAAGAGCGCCTCCTCACCATGACGCCTTTCCCACCTCACCCCGTGGCGCGCGAGCAGCTTCTGTACCGCCGCGACGAGTTCGCCCTCGCCGACCTCGATCTGCGCCTCGGCCTGCTTCTTCAGGTATTCGGCGCGGTCCTCGATCGAGGTCAGCCCGGCACCGGCGATCAGATCCTTGATCTGCACCTTGCCGTTGGCCTTTTCGTCGGACCCCTGGATGATCGCGCATGGCGAATTGCGCTTGTCGGCATATTTCATCTGCTGGCCCAGCGAATGCTTCGGGTTGCCGAGATACAATTCCGCGCGGATACCCGCGTTGCGTAACTCCGCGACCATCTTCTGGTAACCCGCGATGTCGCCGCCGAACACGGTGACCACCACCGGCCCCGCCTGCGGTTTGGTGTCGAGCTTGCCCAGCATGGTGAGCGCCGCCTGCAACCGCGACACGCCGATGGAGAATCCGGTCGCCGGCACCGGTTCGCCGCGGAAGCGCGAGACGAGACCGTCATAGCGCCCGCCGCCGCCGACCGAGCCAAACCTGACAGGGCGGCCTTTTTCGTCTTTCGTCTCGAGCAGCAGTTCAACCTCGTAGACCGGGCCGGTGTAATATTCGAGCCCACGCACGACGGAGGGATCGATGCGGATGCGGTCTTCGCCGTAACCACCGGCGCGAACCAGCGTGGCGATCTGATCGAGCTCGCTCGTACCCTGCCGCGACAACTCGGACTCGCTGGACGGTTTGCCATCGGTGAAAGCAATGACTTTCTCGATGGCGTCGCCTGTCAGTTGCGCACCCTTGGTGAAATCGCCGCTCTCGTCCTTGCGGCCTTCGCCGAGAAGCAGCCGCACGCCTTCAGGACCGAACTTGTCCAGCTTGTCGATGGCGCGCAGCACCGTGAGCCTACGCCCCGCGTTCTCATCACCACCAAGGCCGATGCTCTCGAGCACGCCGTCGAGCACCTTGCGGTTGTTCACCTTCACCACATACTGCCCGCGCGGAATGCCGAGCGCCTCCATCGTATCGGCGGCCATCATGCACATCTCGGCGTCTGCCGCGGGCGAGGCTGAGCCCACCGTATCGGCATCGAACTGCATGAACTGGCGGAAACGTCCCGGCCCTGGCTTCTCGTTGCGGAACACATAACCTGCGCGATAGCTGCGATAGGGCAGCGCGAGGTTCTGAAAATTCTCGGCGACATAGCGCGCGAGCGGCGCGGTGAGATCGTAGCGCAGGCTAATCCACTGCTCGTCGTCGTCCTGGAACGAGAACACGCCCTCGTTCGGCCGGTCCTGATCCGGCAGGAATTTGCCGAGCGCGTCGGTGTATTCCATCGCCGGCGTCTCGACCGGCTCGAAGCCGTAGCGCTCATAGACTTCACGAATCTTGTCGGTCATCGCGCGCGTCGCGGCGATGGCGGCTGGGCCGCGATCCTCAAGGCCGCGCGGCAGGCGGGCGCGGAGCTTTTGCGGCTTTTTCGGTTTCTTGTCGGACATGGGACTCGCGCTGTCTGTCGATTTTAGCAGTCTACAAAATCGACATCGGGTTAGCAGCCGAGATGCAGGCGGGCAAGGCGGAAGCCTTAGCCTTACTGCGTCATGGCCGGGCTTCGTCCCGGCCATCCACGTCTTCCTTGCTGATCAACCTCAAGGCGTGGATGCCCGGCACAAGGCCGGGCATGACGAAGGGGAAAATGATAGCGACGGATACCCTCTTGCGGGAGAGGGGAAGAAAATCAATTCACCAGCACCGCGCCGTCGCAGCGGATGCCGGATACCCAGACATCCGCTTGCCCGATACCGACGCCGAGCGTCGCCAGCACCGAGGCCAATACCTTATCTACCGACGCCGTGGCGCCGCCGATGATGCCGGTCACCGTGCCGCCGAGGCCGGGAATCGGCAGGCCGAGCGGCCCGACATTGACGGATAGCGAGAGATCGCCGAGCAGGCTTCCCGTCAGCGACGACGTGAAGTTCGTCGTGGTCACGGTCTTCTTGGTCTGCGCGGTGATGTCGGAATAGCTGAAGGAGACGGAAGCGGGTGTCGTATTGCCCAGGCCCGCATGGGCGCGCCCGCTCACCGTGATGGCGCCGAGATTGACCAGGGTCGCCGCGCCTGGATTGGGCTTGCGGGTGAAGTTGGTCATATCCGCCGCCGAGACATTGCCGATCCAGGCATCGACAATGCCCGGCGTCACGCCGAGCGTGACGCTGGAATTCGAAATATTGGGACGGCTGCAACTTACGGCATCGAGCGTCGCGGTGCCGGAAGCGACCTCGACATAGACCGGCAGGTTGACCGCGGAGACGCCGCCGCTGCCGACCAACTGGATCGTCAGCAGCACGCGGGTCTGCGCGGTGTGCACGCTCGCGCCCTGCGCACCGACCGCGATCCAGCTCGTGCCCTGCGGATGCTCACCGATGGTCGCCGTCAGCGATACGGAAGCGATGCCGGGCAGTCCGAGATTGACCGACGCCGCGATCTGGTTGCTGCCATTGGCGATCACACCCGTGGCCGATAGCAGATCGAACACCGACACACTGACGCCGGTCTTGGGCCTGGTGCCGACAGTCATGCTGGCGTAGGGACCGGCATCGATCAGCGCGCTCGCGGCGATCCTGGTGGCGAGGCCCGCCACCGCCAGCGAGACGTTCTTCAGTGCCGTGGTCGCGCCGCCAGAGCCGTTCGCCGCCTGCTGCGCCGTCAGCATCGCCGCGACAACATCCGGCAGCTTCACGTTGCCGCTGAGCACGTCGTTGTAGGTCACGCCGGTCAAATTCAGACGCGTGGCCAGCGCGTTCAGGAAATCGAAGGCGTCGATGTGGGCATCGACCAGCGCGGAATAGTCCATCGCCGACAGCGACAACGTCGTGCCGAGCATACCGCCGAGCATCGCATTGAGCAGGCCGCCGTTGAGCGAGACCAGCCGCGAGCCGATCGCGAATGAGGCAAGCGCCGTGCTCGCCGCAGTTGCCGTGCTGGTGATGTCGAAATGGCTGCTGCCGCCGGTGAACATGCGCGCAAAGTAGAGCGGCGTCTGCGTCTTCAACGTCACCCGCGCGGCATTGGCGGCGCCGGCCGCCGGCGTCACGAAGCGCGCCTGCGGGGCAAGCGCGGCGTTCGCCACGTAGGTGCCGGGTTCGACTGCCACGAGCGCGCTCGCGGGATAGCCATTCTGCGCCACCGTCGCGATTGCCGCCGCCGTCGCGTTACCGAGATTGCTGGCGGCGACGATGGCTGCGAGATCGGCGGCGCTCTGCGACTTGCGGCGGTCGGCATAGATCGACCCGACATCGACGCCCAACGCGGCGCAACCGAGCACCAGCACCATGCATCCCGCCCCCATGATCGCGAAGTTGCCCCGGGTGTCTCGCGCAAAACGCCGAAGCAGGTTTTTCATCGCGCACCTCCCTCAGAAGCCGCCGAACGGAATCGCCGCCGAGCGCACGATGGTCGCCGATGGCGCCGGCACGAACGGCAGCGCATAGATGAAACTTCCCGACGCGTCGTAGTTGACCGTGACGACGAAGACGTCGCTGCCCGAGGTCGCCGCGCTCACCGTCAGCCGATCGGCTTCGAGCAGCGGATACGATGCAGCGTTCGTGGTGACGTAGTTTTCGGCGAGGCTGACGCGCTCGGTCTCGCTCAGCCCCGCGACCGAGGAGCGTGCGGCTTCCGCGGCGAGTTGCTGCACGCCATGCACCATGGTGAGGTAGGCGCCGA
>JBQCIZ010000755.1:0-2545 GCA_051953235.1 Nitrobacter sp.
CCCTTGTAGACTTCAGGCGACTTGCCACCCATCACCCACAGCGAGGCGCCGCCGATGATCGAGTTCTGCGGGGCGCCCTTGACGTCCGGATAGTAGGGCATCGGCGCATTGGTCCACTTGAACTTGGCCTGCTTCTGGACGTTGCCGAAGAAGCCCGACGAGCTCAGGAAGATCGGGCATTCGCCCGAGGTGAAGCGGCCTTCACCGGTGTTGGTGCGGCCCGAGTAGTCGTAGGTCTTGTCCTTCTGCAGATCGATGAGGTTCTGCAGATGACGAACCTGCACCGGCCCATTGAATACGAGCTTGGTATCGAAGCCGTCGAGACCGTTGGCCTTGGTGGCGAGCGGCACGTTGTGCCAGGCCGAGAGCTGCTCGAGGTTGACCCAGGTCGCCCACGCATTGGAGAACCCGCACGTGGTGTAGCCGGCTGCCTTCAGCTTCTTGGCGTCCTCGAACACCTGGGGCCAGGTCTTCGGGATTTCCGCGATGTTGGCCTTCTTCAGCGCATCGAGGTTGATCCACATCACCGTCGACGACGAGTTGAAGGGGAACGACAGCATCTCGCCCTTCGAGGTCGAATAGTAGCCGGTGATCGTGGGCAGATAGGCCTGCGGATCGAACTTCTCGCCGGTCTCCTGCATCAGCTTGTAGACCGGCTTCACGGCGCCGGTCGCGGCCATCATGGTCGCGGTGCCGACTTCGAACACCTGCATGATCGCAGGCGCGTTGCCGGCGCGGAACGCGGCGATGCCGGCGTTCATGGTGTCTGCATAGCCGCCCTTGTAGGTCGGGACGACCTTGTAGTCCTTTTGCGATTCGTTGAAATCGTTCGCCAGCTTGACGATGACGTCATTGTTGGCACCGGTCATCGCGTGCCACCAGTTGATCTCCGTTACAGCGTGCGCGGGGGTTGCCAGCGCCAATAGCGCGGCGACTGCCGCTGCGCTGCCAAATTGTCGAATAGCCATCATTTTCCTCCAGGTTGGTCTGTCATCTTCGTTTCGCGCGATAGCAGCGCTGGATGACGTACAAATGACCGTGCAAGTGAAAGTCACGATAACGGGGAAACCCGATCGAAGGAAAGGGCAAAATCAGGGGCCCAACCCTCGACTTAGGTTTCATGCGTCCTGCGGTTCCTCAACCGGAGCCCGCCAAAGCACGATTATGGAGGCTCCATAGGCGAACAGCCAGCCGATATTGATGCCGGCGCCATGGAGCCAGGTCCGAAGCGGCTGCGGCAGCGCATAAGGCAATGCCATTCCCACGGCGATCATGGTTACCGGGTTGAGCAGGGTCGCCGTCCAGCGGGGATAATGTGTCCGGCCGAGCGCAATCGTCCCAGCGAGGGCGATCATGCCGAGCGCCAGCGTGGCGACGGGCAGGATCCACGCGATCATCAGCACACGATGGAACTGGTTGCCGAGATCGAGCAGCGCGGCGTGGCCTGATGCCGGGACCAGCGGGACGGTCTTGTAGAGCATGCCGATGAAATAGAACGCGGCGTCGCCGAGCGGCGACCACGCATTGCCGCACACGAGCAGCGCGAACATCAGGCCTGCCATCAAGCCGGCGGGCTTCGCGCCCCGATAGAAGTGCCAGCTTCCGATCAGATAGAGCGGGATCGTCGCGTAGGCGATCAGCGCACCGGCGGCGAGCCGTGGCTCCGATGATGGCAGCGTTTCCGCCAGCGCGCCGAAGGCGATCCGGCCTGCATAGTCCTTCATCAGCAGGGGAAAGTCGGCGGGCGTGGCATGGCCGCCAACGATCAGCGCGTCGCCGACAATCCAGCCGACGGCGCCAAGCAGCCCCGCAAAGCCGGCAAGGCGGATGATCCGAACAGATGTAGTCATGATGCCCTGTGAGGCGGCATCGCCGCCGTCACGCGCGCATCATGCGATCTGCATCAGCCGGACGTGACGGCCTATCGCCGCCGCTCCGGGCCGCATACCACGGCTTGCGCGATCAGATCGTCGATCTGCTGTTTAGAATAGCCGTACTCTTCCAGCACTGCGCGCGTGTCCTGGCTGAATTTCGGCGGCACGCGGCGAAGGCTCGCCTTGGTGCGATCGAACCGGATCGGCGAGGCGACGCCCTTGTACCAGTCCTTCTCGACGATATCGCCGCGATGCCTGACGTGTTCGCTCTTGAGCGCGGTGTCGATCGACTGCACTGGTCCCGCGGGCAATCCCGCGGCGAGCAGGCGGCGGCACAACGGCTCGACGTCATGATCCTTCAGGATGTCGACCAGTTCGGCACGCAGCGCGTCGCGATTGGCGACACGGTCGCGGTTGCGCGCGAAGCGCGGATCGGTGCCGAGCTCCGGCCGGCCGAGCTCGCGGCAGAGCTTGCGGAACGTACCGTCGTTGCCGACGCCCATGAAGAGGTTGCCGTCGCGCGCCGGAAACACCGCGTAGGGCACGAGGTTCGGATGCTCGTTGCCGGTGAGCGCGGGCGGCTTGCCGGTGAAGAAGAAGTTCGCGGTGTGCGGATGCATGATGGCGAGGCCGGTCTCGAACAGCGTCGTCTCCAGAAACTGCCCCTTGCC
>JBQCIZ010000756.1:0-6272 GCA_051953235.1 Nitrobacter sp.
ATTGTCACCGCGCTCTATCAACGCACCCACTCCGGTAAGGGCCAGCGGGTCAGCGTCGCGATGCAGGACAGCGTGCTCAATCTTTGCCGCGTCAAGCTGCGCGATCAGCAGCGTCTCAAGGCGGGACCGCTGACCGAGTACAGCCAGTACGGCGAAGGCATTCCGTTTGGCGAGGCAACGCCGCGCGCCGGCAACGACTCCGGCGGCGGCCAGCCGGGCCGCATCCTGAAGTGCAAGGGCTGGGAGACCGATCCGAACGCCTACATCTACTTCATCACCCAGGCGCCGGTGTGGGAGAAGATTTGCGACGTGATCGGCGAGCCCGGCTGGAAGACCCATCCGGACTACGCGAAGCCGGTGGCGCGGTTGCCGCGTCTCAACGAGATCTTCGCGCGGATCGAACAATGGACCATGACCAAGACCAAGTTCGAGGCCATGGACATCCTCAACAAGGATGACATCCCCTGTGGTCCGATCCTGTCGATGAAGGAATTGGCTGAAGATCAGTCGCTGCGCGCCACCGGAACGGTGGTCGAGGTCGATCACCCGACGCGTGGCAAGTATCTGTCGGTCGGCAGCCCGATCAAGCTGTCCGACAGCCCGGCCGATGTGAAGCGCTCCCCCCTGCTTGGCGAGCACACCGACGAAATCCTGCGCGAGGTTCTCGGGTTCAGCGACCATCAGGTCGCGGACATCCACGATTCAGGCGCGCTCGATCCGCCGCGCAAGGAAGCTGCGGAATAGTCGAAGCTTTTTTCGTTCTCCGACAAGGGCCGCCGGGTCAAGCCGGCGGCTTTTGCTGCTGCGGAAGCCCACCCGCCCTGGTTTTGTTGCAATGCAAAACAATTCATGCTGCCATGCAAACAAATGAATTGTCTCTGGCATCTGGTATACATAGATTGGTCCCAGATCAGAATGCAGCACGATCGCTGCTCTCCGAAAGGGAACCCAATGTCCGATACCACCTCCGTTGCCTTTAACTCGTCCCCGTCGATTTTCGCCCGCTTCATGGCTTCCGTCGACCGGCTCCTGCTGACCTGGCATGAAGCCTCGGTCCGCAACGGCGATGTCCCCTATTTCGGTCTGTGAATTCAGCAGCTTCTATTGCCTCCAGTCGGCCGAACCGCTTCGTAGTTTCAGATCGGTTCGCTTCAAACTTCCTCCCAGACGTGTTTCTTCAGACTTGGCCCCGGCTTCCGGGGCCTTTTCTTTTTGCGAAATCGCTCCGTGAAAAGCGAATGAGTTATGCCTGCGGCATTTGCGCACGGGTGACGTTTTGAAGCCCGAAACGCTTGCTGGGTGGCATATCGGATACCAAAATCGGCAGCTAGCGCTCGCATCCAACAAAGGCGCAGCTTGGGAGTGAAAATGACAGACACACTTCATGGAACGGCGCCCAGCGCCGCGCGCGTCAGCGACAGTTATCGCTGGACGCAATTGGCCATCGGTGTCGGCGCGATGGTCATGATCGCCAACTACCAATATGGCTGGACATTCTTCGTCCCCGACATCCAGAAAAAATTCGGATGGGATCGCGCGTCGATCCAGTGGGCCTTCACCCTCTTCGTGCTGTTCGAAACCTGGCTCGTACCAATCGAAGGATGGTTCGTTGACAGATACGGTCCCCGCCTCGTTGTGCTCATCGGCGGCGTTCTCTGCGGCGCGGGCTGGGCCATCAACGCCTACGCGACGACTCTTGGCGGGTTCTATTTCGGAATGATCATCGCCGGCATTGGCGCCGGCGCGGTATATGGAACGTGCGTCGGCAATGCGCTGAAATGGTTTCCGGACAAGCGTGGTCTTGCGGCGGGAATCACCGCGGCAGGCTTTGGCGCAGGCTCCGCACTAACCGTCGCGCCAATCCAGGCGATGATCAAAAGTGACGGCTTCCAGAGCACCTTCCTTCACTTCGGGTTGGGCCAAGGCATCGTCGTCATGATTCTCGCGTTCTTCCTTGTCGCGCCGAAGGCGGGACAAGTGCCGGAAGCGCTGCAGAACGCGACCATCATGCAGAGCCGTCGCAACTACGGGCCTTCCGAAGTGATCCGGCACCCGATCTTCTGGCTGATGTATCTGATGTTCGTACTGGTCGGTGCCGGCGGCCTGCTGGTCACTGCGAACCTCAAACCGATCGCGGCCGACTGGAAGATCGATGCGCTGCCCGTCACTCTCATGGGTATAACGATGACGACGGTGACATTCGCGGCCACCATCGATCGTGTGCTTAACGGCCTGACCCGTCCGTTCTTCGGCTGGGTATCAGACAAGATCGGACGCGAGAACACCATGTTCCTCGCGTTCGGCTTCGAGGGCATCGGCATCTACATGCTGTATCTGTGGGGCCATAACCCGGTCGCGTTCGTGATCCTGTCCGGCTTCGTGTTCTTCGCCTGGGGCGAAATCTACTCGCTCTTCCCCTCGACCTGCACGGATACGTTCGGCTCCAAGTTTGCAACGACCAACGCGGGCCTGCTCTACACCGCGAAGGGCACGGCCTCGCTGCTGGTGCCGCTTGGCAACTACATGCAGCAATCCTCGGGAAGTTGGGACAAGGTGTTCCTGCTCGCCGCGGCGGCAAATATTCTCGCGTCGCTGCTTGCGATCGTCGTGCTCAAGCCGTGGCGCAAGACCGTGGTTGCGAAAGCGGTAGCGGCCTAGCAGCTCTCGCTTCACTCTCAGAAACGCGCCTGCCGCGACGCGGCCGGCGCGTTTTTTATTCTGATCGCAACTCTTCGGAGATGGAAAAGCTCGGACCTCCGGCGCGCAATCCCATCGATATTGCGACGCACCATCGACGATCGTGCCGAGGGCAGGATTCCTGCTTGCATTTTGGAATATGATATACCAGATTTCCCTTGGCGCTTGCGACGATAAGTCACAACAATTGCGGCGATAAGCCACATTTCAACAGAGCGCGGGGAGGAAAGATGGATACGCAAACAACGGGCGCATCAGCTCCATCAAACAGCTTCCGCTGGATGCAGCTGATCATCGGCCTGATCTGCATGGCGACGATCGCCAATCTGCAGTACGGCTGGACCTACTTCGTCGGCCCCATGGCCAAGGCGCACTCCTGGGAAGTCGCCAAGATCCAGGTTGCCTTCAGCATCTTCATCGCGCTCGAGACGTGGCTGACGCCTCTCGAAGGATGGATCGTGGATTCGCGCGGACCGCGCGGTCCGAAGTTCGCGGTCGCCTTTGGCGCGATCTTCGGCTCGGCGGGCTGGCTCATCAACTCGATGGCGACGTCGCTTGAGATGCTCTATGTCGGCGCCGCACTGTCGGGCATCGGCGCAGGCGCGATCTATGCGACCTGTGTCGGCAACGCCGTCAAATGGTTTCCGGATCGCCGCGGCCTCGCCGTTGGTCTGACAGCCGCCGGATTCGGCGCCGGCGCAGCCGTGACCGTCATTCCGATCCAGAGGATGATCGCATCGTCCGGTTATGCGGCGACGTTCTTCTGGTTCGCGATCGGCCAAGGGATCATCATTTTCGTTCTCGCGTGGCTGCTCCGCCCGCCGGTGTCGGGCGAAGTTCCTTCCGCCTCCGCCGTCAAGGTGCTGCAGTCGAAGACCAGCAGCACGCCGGGGCAAATGCTCCGTTCGCCGGTGTTCTGGCTGCTGTACATCATGTTCGTGATGGTTTCGGCCAGCGGACTCATGGTGGCGGCGCAAATCTCGCTCATCGCAAAAGATTACGGCGTCGCTCAATCCGTCATCCTGTTCGGCGCAACGACCATGATCGTGTCCGGCGTCATCGACAATCTGGCGAACGGTGGCGCACGGCCCTTCTTCGGGTGGGTCTCCGATCAGATCGGCCGTGAATTCACGATGGCAATCGCATTCACCGCGGGTGGCTGTGCGTTCTGGCTCCTGAGCACGGCAGGCACGACCCCATGGACCTTCGTGATCTGTGCGGCGCTGATCTTCTTCACCTGGGGTGAGATCTTCAGCCTGTTTCCCTCGACCTGCACCGATATGTTCGGACCCAAATACGCCACGACCAATACCGCCCTGCTCTACACCGCGAAGGGGCTTTCAGCCTTCCTGGTGCCGATTGCGAACGTCCTGAAGTCGCACACAGGCAGCTGGCACGCGGTTTTCGTGGTGGCAGCGGTCATGAATTTCGCCGTTGTGCTGATGGCGTTGTTTGTGGTGCGGCCGATGCGGCAGTCGATCAGCGCATCGGAGAACAAAGGCCCGGTGGGACAGCCCGCCGAGTAGTTCGAATTCCAGCTTGAGAATTGAGGGGCGCGCTTCGGTTGCGCCCCTTTCTTTTCTGGGTGGTCCGCGGTTTGGCTGAGGCGAGCCGGCCCCGGGATCGGGAGGAGGCCGCCGCGATTTTCGGATTGACTTTTGGTATAATGTATACCAACATGATCTTGGCCCAGAAAATATAAACCCGGACCGGGCCTCAAGGAGGTTGCGATGAAAGTCGGAGACATCCTGCGCACAAAAGGCACTCGGATTGTCACGGTGCGAATGAACGAAACCGTTGCGGTCGCTGCTCAACTGCTCCGCACCAGCAATATTAGCGCGCTGGTCGTGAAGGACGTGGTGCGGACCGAGGGTAACACGGCAGCCGGCATGTTCACGGAGCGCGATGTTGTCCGCGCCGTCGCCGAACACGGTGCGGCCGGCCTCAATCTCAAGGTGTCGAGCCTGATCTCCGTGCAGCAACTGATTTCCTGCACGTCCACGGACACGCTCGAGCACGTCCGTCATCTAATGAACCGGCACCATATCCGGCACGTGCCCGTGATCGACAGTCACACGCTGATCGGCGTGATCAGCATCAGGGACATCAGCGCGGCATTCGAAGCCGACAGTGCGGATACGCGCGAGCGCTTGATCGCCTGATCGCCGCTGATAGCGTGCTTCCGATGCTACGCATGTCGCGCTGACGCGGGCACTTTCTGCATTTTTGCATATCCATCTGCCGGAGGCCCCACCTCCGGCAGATGGACTTTTGATGTTGCCAGCGGCATCCTTCCCTCAGAGATGAGCGGGAGTGTGCGAACGCCCTCCCCAACCCCATTCCAGAGGGCGAAAAATGATCAAGACGCGATTCACCGAATTGGTCGGCATCGAGCATCCGATCGTCCAGGGCGGCATGCAGTGGGTTGGACGTGCCGAACTGGTCGCAGCGGTTGCGAATGCTGGTGCCCTTGGGCTGATCACGGCGCTGACCCAGCCGACGCCCGAAGACCTTGCCAGGGAAATCGCGCGCTGCCGCGCCATGACCGATAAGCCGTTCGGCGTGAACCTGACGATCCTGCCGTCGATCAAGCCACCGCCCTATGCCGAATACCGTCAGGCTATCATCGAGAACGGCATCAGGATCGTCGAAACCGCCGGCAACAAACCGCAGGAACACGTCGACGAATTCAAGAAGCACGGCATCGTCGTCATCCACAAATGCACCAGTGTACGCCACGCCTTGTCGGCCGAGCGCATGGGCGTCGATGCGATCTCGATCGACGGCTTTGAATGCGCCGGTCATCCCGGCGAGGACGACACGCCCGGTCTCATCCTGATTCCGGCCGCCGCCAACAAGGTAAAGATACCGATGATCGCCTCGGGCGGTTTTGGTGACGGACGCGGCCTGGTCGCGGCGCTGGCGCTTGGCGCCGAAGGCATCAACATGGGCACACGCTTCATGTGCACGAAGGAAAGCCCGATCCATCAGTTGATCAAGGAACGTATCGTCGCCAATGACGAGCGCGAGACCGAACTGATCTTCCGTACTATGCGCAACACCTCGCGCGTCGCGAGGAACGCGGTCAGCAAGCAGGTCGTCGCGATGGAAAAGGAAGGGGCGGCCTTCGAGCAGGTTCGCGAGCTCGTGGCGGGCGCGCGCGGCAAGATGGTCTACGCGACGGGCGATGCCGACGAGGGTATCTGGTCGGCTGGCCAGGTGCAGGGATTGATCCACGATATTCCGACCTGCGCCGAGCTGGTATCGCGGATCGTTCGTGAACCCGATGCCATCAAGACGGCGCGGTTCGGCAGGATGATGGGCGCACGCCGGCGGGAAGCCGCAGAATAATTGGCGCGATACGGAAAAGGGAAGAATCGATGAAGGCTTACGTCTATGGCGCCAATGGCGCCGAGGTCACCGATGTTGCGAAGCCCGCGCCGAAAGGCGCGCAGGTGCTGGTGCGGGTCCGCGCCGTCGGACTCAATCGCGCCGACCTCGGGATGACCAAGGGTCACGCCCATGGCAGCGCCGGCGGCGTCGGCACCGTGCTCGGCATGGAATGGGCCGGTGAA
>JBQCIZ010000757.1:0-8638 GCA_051953235.1 Nitrobacter sp.
CTGGATGAGCCACGGCGACCGGGTGACGAAACTGCCTGAGGGTTTTCGCGCGGTGGCGAAGGCGCCGGGCTCGCCGATTTCGGTCATCGCCGACGACAAGCGTAAATTCTACGCCATGCAGTTCCATCCCGAGGTGGTGCATACGCCAGACGGCGCAAAGCTGCTGCGCAACTTCGTACGCAAGGTCGCCGGGCTGACCGGCGACTGGACCATGCGCGCGTTCCGCGAGGAAGCGATCGAGAAGATCCGCGCGCAGGTCGGCAAGGGGCGGGTGATCTGCGGCCTGTCCGGCGGCGTCGATTCATCCGTCGCGGCGATCCTGATCCACGAGGCGATTGGCGAGCAGCTCACCTGCGTGTTCGTCGACCATGGCCTGCTGCGCAAGGACGAGGGCAAGACGGTGGTGGACCTGTTCCGCCACCACTACAACATCCCGCTGGTGCACGTTGATGCCTCGAAGCAATTTTTGGGCGAGCTTGCCGGCGTCACCGACCCCGAGGTCAAGCGTAAGACCATCGGCCGCCTGTTCATCGACGTGTTCGAGGAAGAGGCCAAGAAGATCGGCGGCGCAGAATTTTTGGCGCAAGGCACGTTGTATCCCGACGTGATCGAGAGCGTGTCGTTCACCGGCGGTCCCTCGGTGACGATCAAGTCGCACCATAACGTCGGCGGCCTGCCGGCACGCATGAACATGAAGCTGGTCGAGCCCTTGCGCGAACTGTTCAAGGACGAGGTGCGCGCGCTCGGCCGCGAACTCGGCCTGCCCGATATTTTCGTCGGCCGTCACCCGTTCCCGGGACCGGGGCTCGCGATCCGATGCCCCGGCGAGATCACGCGCGAAAAGCTGGACATCCTGCGCGACGCCGATGCCGTCTATATCGACCAGATCCGCAAGGCCGGACTTTACGACGAGATCTGGCAGGCGTTCGCGGTGCTGCTGCCGGTGAAGACGGTCGGCGTGATGGGCGACGGCCGCACCTACGACTACGTGGTGGGCCTGCGCGCGGTGACCTCGACCGACGGCATGACCGCGGATTTCTATTCGTTCGACATGAAGTTCCTCGGCGAAACCGCGACGCGGATCATCAACGAGGTCAAGGGCGTCAATCGTGTGGTCTACGACATCACGTCAAAGCCGCCGGGGACCATCGAGTGGGAATGAGTGGGAAATGATCCGGCCAGAGGATGTGCCGGAGGCGTTTCAATCCGCCTGGAATGCTCATGACATGGCGCTGCTTGGCGCGCTGTTTCATGAGGATGCGACCTTCGTGAACCGGTTTGCGCATTATGTGCGCGGTGTCGATGAGATCGTTGCCCTGCATCGTCCGATTCACGAAACGATCTACCGGGATTCCACCCTCGAAAATGAACTGATCGCGGTCGATCCGATCGCCGATGGCGCGGCGACCGTCCATTTCTGGAGCCGTCTCTCCGCCGGCGCGGCCCATCCGGCCGGCGCACACCGGGTCGATACCCTGATCATCGCGGTGGTTACGCGCAGGGATGGAGCTTCCTGGCGGATCCAGGCTGTCGAAAACGTCACCCTGACCAACCCCCGCACCGGGGAAGCTATTCTAAGATACTAAAGTCCCCGAAGAAGGACGGTGACCGGGGGGTGCCCAAGATCGAAAGCCCGCTGCTGCAATTTGCTGCGCGAAAACTGACGCCTCAGCGCCGCGACAATTTCTCAAATCTTTTGATCAGCCGCTCGCGTTTCAACCGCGACAACCGCTCAATCCAGAACGTGCCGTTCAGTTGGTCGATCTCGTGCTGATGGCAGACCGCGCGCAAGCCGCCGGCCTCCTCGGTCTGTTCGTTGCCGTCGAGGTCGCGATAGCTGATGCGCACGCGCTGATGACGCCGGATATCGTCATTGACCCCCGGCATCGACACGCTGCCTTCCTGATGCATGATCGTCTCGGACGAGACCCAGATGATCTCCGGGTTGACGTAGGCTCGGGCACCGTCGCCGAGATCGAGCACCACCACACGCAGGGAAATGCCGATATGCGGCGCGGTGATCCCGATGCCCGGCGCGGCGTGCATGGTCGCGAGCAGGTCGTCCGCCAGTTCGCGTAACGCGGCATCGAACATGGTCACGGGCTGCGCCGGCAGCGCGAGGCGGGGATCGGGATAACGAACGATCGGACGGACGGTCATGGTCGGCGGATCTGCACGTCTTGCCCTGGAAAAGCGACTTGGCCAAACCTAACGGGTTCCGTGCGGCTTGCGCGACGATCTGACGCCGGCGGTATTTCTACCATGCAAATTCACCGGGCGGCGCCCGATCTATAACACGCTGCGATGCAGGGGCCGAGAGGGTATCGGATTGCTGTTCGGATCGGCTGGGGCATCCCGCAAGCCTAACAGGACACGGACCACGCCACTAACAAATCCATCACAGGCTGGCGCCTTGATCGGCAATCGAAGCGTGCGGTTGGGAGCGGGCGGCTCGATTTCATCGCGCACTAACGCCAGATGATCTTCAAGGCACGCGTTGCTGCTTCGAGGTTGAACGGCAGGTCTGCCGTGACTACGTAAAACATAGTCAAAATGACGGATTGCAGGGAGCGATTACCGGGAACGCGCCGAGCGCCGGAGTCCCGCGCAGGCCGGCTGCAGCGATGGTTCCGGCGTGCGTGGAGATGATAACCGGAGCCTTCACTTGCAAAGCAGTGATATACTGTTAAGAATAATCCCGCCGCGATGAGGCGCCGTATATGGCGCGTTGGTGGTCCAGCGGCTACTGATAAAACGGGATCGCGATAATCGGGATGTTGCTCGCTGGCGGCTAGCGATTTTGCAGCGCACTAACACCAACGGATAACTTGCGCGGACGGGATTGATACGCAAACTTGTGCGTGAGGATATCGGCGCCGCCGTTTAATTTTTGAGTGTGAGCATTACGTTAGTTGGTGTGGGCTTAGGGCGACTATTCGCCGGTGACGATGGCCCGGGCCTATTAGGCAGGAAAATGAAGAAGCATTCGCACGAGGAAATCCGATTGAAGCTCGCCCGGGCAGATGAACTTGCCCGCGCCGGCAAATCGCAGGGGGATATTTGCAAGGCGCTCGGCGTGAGCGTCATGACCCTTCACCGATGGCGGAAATTGCCGCTGCCCAAACCCGAACTGGTGGTCTCACGCGATCGCGCCGGCGACAGCAAGGCTCTGACGAGCTTGCGGACGATGGACGACATGCGCCGTGTGCTGGACGAACTGAAGCTCGAGAACCAGCGGCTTCGGAAGATCGTCACGGATATGCTGCTCGAGAAAATGAGGCTCGAAGAGGCCGCGGCGACTGTTCCGTCGCGTCAATCGGGGACGCAGGGCGTCATCGAGGCTTTGCTCGGTCCTGCAAACCTGGACTAGCGTCCGGGTCCCAAGGTCGCGCTTGCGGTGGAACGCCTCCGCCGCGAGCTTTTGAACTATCATATCGGCTCGGATCTCACACCCTGCCTGGATCGGACTGGAGACGCGGTCTGTCGCGGCATGCGGCGGAAGGTGCAAGAGTCGCAAGTTTGTCCCGGGACGCTGCACTAATTCATCGGCGCCGCGCTAACTCTCCAGATCGGCCCATTCGACGGCATCCGCGAGGTGCTGGATTTCCTGATCCGCGGCATCCCCTGGCATGAAACTCGCCACCGACTGACCGCTGGTGAAGCAGCGGACGAAAGCGGCGCGGCTGGCGATCGGCGGCGCAACGATCTCGCCGAACCCGCCCAGTTCGTCGATCAATTGTCGCCCTTCGAGGGTGCGCCGGTCTAGTCTGTTGGGCACCAGAATAACCTTGATCTGATCCCGCCTGCGTTCGCGCGCCGCGTCGATTATCGCAAGCGTCTGCAGCGTCGCATCGAGATCGAGTCCGGACGGCGTGCAGGGGACCAGGATGAGATTGGCCAGCGCGATCGACGCGCCCATTTCACGTGCATTGGGAGCGGTGTCGATCACCACGAGGCCGGCCTGGATACTCCGCACCTCGTGGGCCCACGTGGACACCGGAATCTGCTCCAGGGCCATTTCATAGACCGGGAATTCCAGATTGCCCGGCTCCGCCCAATGTGAAGCAGAGCGCTGAGGGTCGCTGTCGACCAATGCGACGTCATGTCCGCGCCGGGCGAGCTCGGCTGCGATACAGATCGCAATCGTGGTCTTGCCGACCCCGCCCTTCCGCTGGGTCACGGTGATCGTCCTTCGCATCGGTCCGGGATAGGTCATACGATCGCCACCATAACAAATTATCACATTTACGAACAAAATCAGTTCACTATCGTATCATTTACCATCACTCTCGCACAATTGGTGATTTGATGGATTTGAGATTGGGCGATCCCAGCGGTAACGGCCCTCACCATGCCTCGCCGCCAGGTCGGACGGCGGAATGGTGGCTTTTGCTAACTAGATGGAAGTGAATGAGAAATAGTCCCAAAGACCTGGGTAAGGGCATTCCCGCGCCACCATCAGTTCACGTATGAGTTAGAGGTGCCTGGACTTTGACGCTTGACTTGGCTCGCATCGACTGATTAACATACAAATAACATATGATGCGACGCATCATAACATATGAGGTGATGGGCGTATCGCGTAGATGACCCCTTCGCTCTTTCTGAAGCTATAGCACATTCGAGCTGCAGCACGTTGGCGTCGCCGGGTGTCTGCCTTTGCTGTGAATCTTCAAATCCTGTCGGAGGGTGCCTATGGCCGTTTCCTACCTGACCAAGACTGAGCTGGGTCAATTTCTCCAGCACAACGGAAACATCGAGGCGAGCGTGAGATCGGCGCTGATCGACTCGCTCGAGCAAAGCGGTGTTTTCAAAGAGGGTGACAACAGTACGAGGGCATGGCTCGAGTCCGGGCCGTTTCACGGCGGGACGGTCCCGCCGGTCACCCAGATCCTGGACGTATCCAACTCGACATCCGTCCAGACAAATCCAAATCTGAAGGCGATCGTTCTCGACGATCACAGCGCAAAGCTGAACGTGACCGGCGGCGACAATGATATATTCGTCGCCGCGGGCAAGGGCTCCGACACCATCAACCTGCGCGACAGCGGTGACGACACGGTCTACGGCGGTAGCGGGAACGATGTGATCCGCGGCGGACACGGAGACAGTTCGCTGTTCGGCGGTGCCGGCAACGACAGTATTTTCGGTGGCACCGGCAACGATACGCTGGATGGCGGCTCCGGCAACGACTTTTTGGTGTCTGGCGCGGCAGCGTCCGGGACAAGCGGCCACGCGCCAGGTGCCAATGCAGGCGGTCATGGCGGTCAGCAGCACGTTGCCAGTGCGGACGACCAGCAAGCCTTCGGAAATAGTCATGGCAACGGGCAGGGCCATGGCAATGGCCAAGGCAACGATCAGGGGCATGGAAACGGTCACGGCGGCCAGGGTCACGGCGGCGACCAAGGAAACGGTCATGGCCATGGCGGAGGTCAGGGAGATGACCACGGCGGCGGTCAGGGTTCTGGTGGCGATACGATCGGCCACAGCACGCTTATAGGCGGTGCCGGAAACGACACGCTGGTAGGCGTGCAGGGCGACGTCATGCAGGGCGGCGCGGGCAACGATCAGTTCTCGCTCATCGGCAGTGCGGACGCCAATTCGACCCTGCAAGGCGGTGGCGGCAACGATAGCTTCAACATCCAGACGCACACCGGTAACGATACGATCATCGGCGGCAGCGGCAGCGATACGGTCAGCTTCGCGGATCGCTCGTTCTCCGAGGTCTCCAAGATCGACGTCGATGCCAATACGTCGACCTACACGCTGCACTTCAGCGACGACCAGACGGTTGCGGTCACGGGAGTCGAGGATCTTCACTTCCACGATCAGATCGTCACGCTGCCGAAACTCTCATAAGTTCGGCCGCAGGGACAGCATTGGTGAAAGCCCCACTTCTCAGTGGGGCTTTTGCTTTTGTGATGTGAAGATCGCGTGAGAGCAATGGATGCCTTTGTGAAGCCACACCGATGGAGTGAGAGTGGTTGGCTTTTCGGAACGTCAGGAGTCAATCTTGTCCGCCGACATCAAGCGCTTGCTCAATGCGGGCTCCGGGCCCGGACCCGCGCCGCGGATTGCGCGAATGATACGTACGGAAGGCTGGGAGGAGGTGCGCTTCGACATCGACCCCGACGTCAAGCCCGACGTTGTGGGCTCGATCCTCGACCTCGGCAATTCCTTCGAGGCGCAGTCGTTCAACGCCGTGTGGTCGTCCCACGTGCTGGAACATCTTTATGCTCACGAAACGTTTCCAACGCTGCGGCAGTTTCACCGGCTCCTGAAGCCGGATGGATTCGCCTTGATCATGACCCCGGATATCGAAGCCGTCGCGCGTTTCATCGTCGAACGCGGGATCGCGGCCGTCGCCTATAATTCCGCGGCCGGTCCGATCAGGCCGCTCGACATGCTCTATGGCCATTCCCGCTCGATCGAGGAAGGGCACGTCTATATGGCCCATCGCACCGGCTTTACGGCCGAGCGGCTTGGCAATCTGCTGCTGATGTCAGGCTTTCCGAACGTGTCCGTGACGACAGAGAATTTCGAGGTCTGCGCGCTTGCGCTGATGCCCGAGGCCGACGGCGCAGCCATCCAGAAGACTTTGCTCGAAACCGGCTTTAATTTTCAGGAAGCGGCCTAGCCGGTCACGATGCCGCCCGCATGGAACAATCGCCGGGTCCGCGATTATCGCTCCAGTGTTCGTGTTTCCGTCACTTTTGTTGTATGTAATGTTATCGGCAAAGGCAGATTATCATTGATTGATAGCGATGGTCTGCGACAGGTCGCAACAGACGGGCCGAGTTTTCATGACCATACAAGCCGTTGCTGAGAATGCCGATGTCGATCCGATGCCGCCGTCCGGGCTGGAATGCCTGATTATCGTGGCGCGGCAGCATGGGCTGCATCTGACTGCGACGCAGCTGATCAAGGATAACCTGCTCACCGATCAGGAGGTGGCGGCCGGGCAGCTCGTCCACTGCGCGCAGAAGGCCGGCATGCGATCGAAGGTCGTCCAGCTCGACTGGGACGGACTTTCCGAGCTGAAGAAGGCGCTTCCCGCCATCGTCCGCCTGCGCAACGAAAGTTACATGGTGTTGCTGCGCGTCGAAGGGGACGCCAACAATATACGCGTCGTGCTGAGGGATCCGAACGCGGCGGAAGACGCGCTGCTCGTGATCGATCAGCCGCGCTTCGAAGACATCTGGTCCGGCGATGTCATTCTTGCCAAGCGCAACTACGAAATCTCCGACGAATCGCAGCCGTTCAGTTTCGGCCTCGTGACGGCATTGTTGTTCCGCGAGCGTCGCATCGCGCGGGACGTCGCAATTTCGGCGCTGGTGCTCGGACTTCTGGGTCTCGCGCCCATCATGTTCTGGCGCCTGCTGTCAGACAAGGTGATCTTCTATCACGCTTACAACACGTTCTTCGTGCTGTGCCTGGCGATGCTGGTCATCATCGCCTTCGAGGCGGCCTTCGCGTTCCTCAGGCAGGTTCTGGTTCACCGCCTGACGACGAGGCTCGACGTCAAGCTGTCCGTCTACGTCTTCGAAAAGGTCCTCAACCTTCCCATCGACTATTTCGAGCAGACCGCCGTCGGCCTGATCGCGCGCGATATCCGGGAAGTGTTTCGTATCCGCACGTTCCTGATGGGTCAGTTGTTCGGCACGATTCTGGACTCGACGACTCTCATCTTCTTCCTGCCGGTGATGTTTTTCTTCAGTCCGATCATGACGCTGATCGTGCTGGCGTTCTCGGGAATGATCGTCACGTGGCTTGTTCTGATGCTGCCGCGCTACCGCAAGGCGTCGAATGCCGTGCTGGTCGCGGAAGGCGCGCAGGGCGCGTTTCTGATTCAAGCGCTGAACGGTATCCGGACCGTGAAGTCGCTCGCACTCGATGCGCGGCAGCGCCATATGTGGGATGTGCTGGTTGCGCGTGTCGCGCGCGCCCGGTTTGCAGAAGGGATGACGGGAAACGCGATCCAGGTCGTGGTGCGGCCGCTGGAGCGGCTGGCGGTCAGCGGCTCGTACGCGGTCGGCGTTTTTCTCGCGCTTAACAACAATGATCCGGTCTTTATCGGGGCGCTGTTCGCGTTCCTGATGCTGGCGCAGCGCGTGTCCGGACCGCTGATGCAGATGGCCCAGTTGATCAATCAGTTCGATGAGGCACGCAGTGCGGTCACCACCGTTCGCAACCTGGTGAACCAGCCCCCGGAGGAGGGGCGTTCAGGGCATGGCGTCCGTTCTCCAATCGATGGCACGGTGGAGTTCTCCAACGTCACCTTCAAGTACAAGGGGGCGGTCTCGCCTTCGCTCAATCGCGTTTCCTTTGAAATCTCCAGGGGAACGACGCTTGGCGTGATGGGCAAGAGCGGGTCCGGCAAAACCACGATCACGCGGCTGCTGCAGCGGCTGCATTCGGACTATGAGGGTCTGATCAAGATCGACGGCATCGACGTTCGCGAATACGACGTCGATCACCTGCGCCGGAATGTCAGTATCGTGCTGCAGGAGAATTTTCTGTTCAGCGGCACCATTCGCGACAACATCTGTGCGGCCAAACCGGACGCGACTTTCGACGATATCGTCAAGGCGGCGCGAATGGCGGGCGCGGAAGAATTCATCGACAAGCTGCCGCGCGG
>JBQCIZ010000758.1:0-2690 GCA_051953235.1 Nitrobacter sp.
GCCTGAGCGTCGATCGCCGTCGGGAGAAACAGCATGGCCGTCGCCGTCCAGCATACGCAGCCGGATCACGATCGTACCATCATCATCACGCGCGTGTTCGATGCACCGCGCCCGCTGGTGTTCGCGGCATGGACCCGGCCCGAACACCTCGCGCGCTGGTTCGGGCCGAAAAATTTCACGGCGCCTTCGGTCGAGGCCGATGTGCGGCCGGGCGGCCGATGGCGCATCTGCATCCGCTCGCCGGACGGAACCGATTACTGGTCGCACGGCGTCTATCGCGAGATCGTGCCGCCGGAGCGGCTGGCGTTCACCCATGTCTGGGAGGACGGACACGGCGCGGCGGGCCATGAAACGCTGATCACCATCACCTTCGAGGAGATCGAGGGAAAGACCCGAATGACGTTCCACAAGGCCGTGCTGGTTTCCGTGCATGAGCGGAACGCGCAGCATGCCGGATGGAGTGAGTGTTTCGACCGGCTCAACGCCTACCTCGGCGGTACGCCCGCCGGTGGTTAGAGCGGCCGCGAAAAATCCGCCGCTCGTGCGGGTTTGCAGGCCGACTACGTCAACATTTTCGGAGAGCGAGAAATGCAGAAGATCACCCCGTTCCTGTGGTTCGATGACAATGCCGAAGAGGCGATGGCCTTCTACACGTCGATCTTCAGGAACTCGCAAGCCGCTAATGGCCCCAATGCGGCCTTCGAACTCGACGGCGTCGAGTTTATCGCCTTCAACGGCGGCCCCCACTTCAAATTCAACGAAGCGATCTCGCTGTACGTGGACTGCAAGTCGCAGGAGGAGGTCGATTATTTCTGGGACAAGCTCGGAGGCGGTGGTGCGCCCGGCCGCTGCGGCTGGCTGAAGGACAAGTTCGGCGTGTCCTGGCAGATTGTTCCGGATGCGCTGCCGCGCCTGTTGAAGGATCCCGATCGTGCCAGGGCCAATCGGGTGATGCAGGCCATGATGCAGATGATGAAGATCGTCGTGGCCGATCTCGAGGCGGCCGCCCGCGGATAGGCCGGCGCGGGATCATGCCGGCGCCGCCCCCGGAGGCCGGTCCAAAAATCGCAAAAATCTTTTAGGGCATGTCGGATCGGCGCCGTTCCGTTCGTCCTCGGATCGACAACGGCCGCGGATTGCTGCCGTCACGACGGACACCGTAACCAACTCTGGAGAGTCTGATGCCGGCCATCACCCCTTGCCTCTGGTTCGATCGCGAAGCCGAGGAGGCCGCGAAGTTCTACCTGTCGGTATTCAAGACCGGGAAGATCATCGAAACCTCGTATTACGGTGAGAACAGTCCGATGCCGGCTGGCACGGTTCTCGTGGTCACTTTCGAATTGAACGGCGCGCGGTTTCAGGCGCTCAATGGTGGTCCGCATTTCAAGTTCAACGAGGCGATCTCGCTGAGCGTCGATTGCAAGAATCAGGACGAGGTCGATTACTTCTGGGACAAGCTCACGGCCGGAGGCGGCGCGCCGAGCCAGTGCGGCTGGCTCAAGGACAAGTACGGCGTGTCCTGGCAGATCGTGCCCGACATCATGCCGCGCCTGTTGCAGGACCCCGATCGCGCCAAGGTCAATCGCGCCATGCAGGCCATGATGAATATGACGAAGATCGTCATCGCCGATATCGAGGCCGCGGCGAACGGCTAGCAACCCGACGCCGAAATTAATCCCGCTTGTAGCGATAGTTGAAGCGGTCGCGCTCGCGGACGATGCGTCCGACGGTCGGCGCCGGAAAATGCACCGGCAGCAGCAGCGTGTCGGTCTCGACCACGGACGCGAAGAATTTTCGCCGCGAGTCCGCGGATTGCTTCGGATCCCAGTCCACAGTGGCGGACCAGTCCGGCTCCAGGCACTGGATGCTGTGATGCATGAGGTCGCCGGTCACGATCGCGCGCTGCCCGCGCGAGAAGATGTTGACGCAGCAATGACAGGGCGAATGCCCCGGCGTCGGCGTCAGCGTGATGGTATCGTCGAGCGCGTAGTCGTCATCGACCAGCAGCGCCTGTCCCGCCTCGACGATCGGCAGGCAGTTGTCGCGGAACACGGTGCCCGGCGGGTTCTTGCCCTTTTTGTGCTCTTCTTCCCAGATCGCGTATTCGCGCTTGTGGAAGACGTATTTCGCATTCGGGAAGGTCGGCACCCAGCGGCCGTCGCGCAGCACCGTGTTCCATCCGGTGTGATCGATGTGCAGATGGGTGCAGAACACGTAGTCGATCTGCTCGAAGGTTAGGCCCAGCGCATGGAATTCCCTGCGCCAGCGTTCCTTGCCGGGAAAATCGAACGGCGCCGGATGGCCCTTGTGCTCACCGGTGCAGGTATCGACCAGGATAGTATGGCGCGGCGTGCGCAGTACGAACGTCTGATAGGTGTTCATGGTCAGCCATTGCGCGGAATCGAACATCTCCGGCTCGATCGATGGCAAATGCCGCCGAAACACCGCCTCGTCGTAGTTCAGGAAGAACTCGTGCGGCTTGCGCCACGGCCCCTCGCGCTCGATCACCGCGTCGATGGTGATGTCGCCGATCCTGATTTGCTTCATGTGCGTTTCCCCGTTTTGGGGCGACCGTAACGGGCGGAAACGGGGCGTTCAAGGCGAAGCGCGGTCTAGCTGCCCTGCGTCATGGTGGCATACACCACATAACGCAGCGGCCCTGACGTCACCGCATCGAACGGCCAGCAGGT
>JBQCIZ010000759.1:0-3603 GCA_051953235.1 Nitrobacter sp.
GGGCCGCGCCGCCCGCCCCCACCGACGCGGTCGTGGCGGCCGGGCCGGGCCGCGGCCGCCCGGGGGCCCCCCCCCCGCCCGCCCCGGCGGGGCGGGGGGGGGGGGCCCCCCCCCCCCCCCCCCCCCCCCGAGCCGCTAACGCTGTGCCCGCAAACACCCCCACCCCCGACCCCTAAGAGCGAGCTTCGCTCGTCTCGACCCCACAAGGGGGAGGGGAGCAATAGCCTTCGCGTTCGGTGCATTCGATGAACATCGCGCAATGGCTGGCCGCGACGGCGCGGCTGCGTCCCGATGCGCCGGCACTGCTGACGGGCACGCGGGTCGATGCCGATTACGCGACCTTCGCGTGCCGGGCCGCCGCCGTCGGCGCTCACCTTGTGCGCGAGCATGGTGTGATGCCGGGCGACCGCATCGCGCTGTTTGCCTCCAACTGCACGCAATACCTCGAATGCCTCTATGGCATCTGGTGGATCGGCGCCGCTGCGATTCCGATCAACGCCAAGCTCCACGGCAAGGAGGCGGCGTGGATCTGCGGCAATGCCGGGGCCAAGCTCGCGTTCGTCGATGACGACTCGCGGCAGGCGTTTCTCGAAGCGAAGGCCGATCTGCCGCCTGCGATGCAGATGATGTCGGTCGACTCCGAGGATTATCGCCACGCCCGCGATGGCAAAGGTGAGGCGGCGCTGCTGCCTCGCGAGATCGACGATCTGGCGTGGCTGTTCTACACCTCGGGTACCACCGGCCGCCCCAAGGGCGTGATGCTGAGCCACGGCAATCTGGTCGCGATGTCGATGTGCTACATCGCCGATGTCGATGCGCCGACACCGGACGATGCATCGCTCTATGCCGCACCGATCTCGCACGGTGCCGGTCTCTACAATTTTCCGCACGTCCGCATGGGCGGACGCCACGTCGTTCCCGAGTCCGGCGGTTTCGAGCCGGAGGAGGTGCTGGCGCTCGGTAGGCAACTCGGCAATGTTGTGATGTTCGCCGCGCCCACCATGGTGCGCCGGCTGATCGATGCAGCGAAGCGGCTCGGTGAAAAAGGCGAGGGGCTGCGCACGATCATCTACGGCGGCGGGCCGATGTATCTAGCCGACATCCGCGATGCCATCGCCACCATGGGCCAGAAATTCGTGCAGATCTACGGGCAGGGCGAGTCGCCGATGACGATCACGGCGCTCGGCCGCCATTGCCATGCCGACACATCCCATCCGCGTTATCTTGAGCGGCTGGCGTCGGCCGGTCCCGCGCAGAGCGTAATGGAAGTCCGCATCACCGATACCGACGGCAAGCCATTGCCTCCGGGCGAAACTGGCGAAATCGAGGCCAAAGGCACGGCCGTGATGCTCGGCTACTGGAACAATCCGAAAGCGAACGCCGACACGCTGAAGGACGGCTGGCTGCGCACCGGCGACGTCGGGCGGCTGGACGAGGACGGCTTTCTCACCCTGTCGGATCGTTCCAAGGACGTCATCATTTCCGGCGGCACCAACATCTATCCGCGCGAGGTGGAAGAGGCGTTGCTGACGCATGCGGATGTGCGCGAGGTTTCCGCGATCGGCGTGCCCGATGCCGACTGGGGCGAGATCGTCGTGGCCTGCGTGGTGCTCAATCCGGGCGCCGCTGCGGACGACGCAAAGCTCGACGCCCATTGCCTCGCATCGATCGCGCGCTTCAAGCGGCCGAAACGCTACGTCTATCTCGATGCCTTGCCGAAGAACAATTACGGCAAGGTGCTGAAGACGTCGCTGCGCGAGATGATGGCAAAATAGCGAGCAGCGGCCACTATCGTTCCCGTGTTGGACGCGCTAGCCTCGTCGGACCGATCCCGGGAGGCCGAAACATGGGCGATGAAATCTCGCTATCGCTGCCAGAACTCAACGATCGCATCGCAATCCTGCAGGCGAACATCCGGCAGTTGATCGAGCAGGCTGCTGCCATTTCCGGTGGCCAGAACGAGGAGCGGAACGCCGATCGTATCAGCGAGCAGAGCGAGGAGTTGGAAAAATTGCTGAAAGCCCGCGACGCGCTCCTGAAGAAATAACGCCGGGCGCGACCCGGCGCATACGCCCATTCGCCCTGTACCCTTGATCTCGCTGACGGCCTGACGTTACGTGGCCCTGACAGCCGGCCGGGATGACCGGCTCGCGGAATATTCACGGGAGCGACGGCGATCATGGGACCATTGCAGGGCATCAGGATTATCGACCTGACGACGGTGCTGATGGGGCCGTTCGCGACCCAGACGCTCGGCGACTATGGCGCCGACATCATCAAGGTGGAATCGCCCGACGGCGATGTCACGCGGCAGATCGGTCCCACGCGCCATCCCGGCATGGGGCCGGTGTTCCTCAACACCAATCGCAGCAAGCGCAGCATCTGCCTCGACCTGAAGAAGGACGCGGGCCGTGACGCGCTGCTGCGGCTCGCCGCGAATGCCGATGTACTGATCTACAACGTGCGCCCGCAGGCAATGGAGCGGCTGCGGCTCGGCTACGATGTTATATCCAAGGTCAACCCGCGCCTGATCTATGCCGGCGTGTTCGGCTTCGGACAGGATGGACCCTATGCGGCCAAGCCGGCGTACGACGATCTCATTCAGGGCGGCTCGGCGCTGGCGCATCTGATGGCGCGCGGCGGCGACGGCACGCCGCGCTATGTGCCGAACGCGCTAGTCGACCGCATCGTCGGCCTGACGGCAGTCGGCGCGGTGTGCGCGAGCCTCGTGCATCGCGACCGCACCGGACGCGGGCAGCGCGTGGATATTCCGATGCTCGAGACCATGGCGGGCTTCGTGATGGGCGATCACATGGGCGGGCTGACCTACGATCCGCCGCTCGACAGGGGCGGCTATCCGCGCCACCTCTCCAAGGATCGCCGCCCGTACAAGACCGCCGACGGCTACATCTGCGTCATCGTCTACAACGACAAGCAGTGGAACAGCTTCTTCACGGCAACGGCACGCGAGGACCTTCGCGCGCATCCGAAGTTCTCGACCTTCGCAGCACGCGCGCAGAATATCGATGTGGTCTACGCCGAATTGGCGCGCATGCTGGAGCAGAAGACCACGGCGGAGTGGACCAGGATTCTCAACGACGCTGACATTCCGACGCTGCCGATGCACGATCTCGAAAGCATTCTCGACGATCCGCATCTGGTCGCGAAGGACTTTTTCCCCGTCGTCGATCATCCGACCGAAGGCAAGATCCGCAGTATGCGGGTGTCGGCGACGTGGTCCGAGACCAGGGCCGAGCCCGCGCGGCTCGCGCCACGCCTGGGCGAGCAGAGCGCGGAAATTCTCGCTGAAGCTGGATATTCCCACGACGAGATTGCCGCGCTGGTTCGCGATGGCGTCATCAATGCGCCGCTGCGGTCCGGCGAAAGAGGTTAGGTCATGGATTTTGCGCTCTCCGACAGTCAGGAATCGATCCGCGATGCCATCGCGAAAATCTGCACGCGATTCGACGACGCCTACTGGCTGAAGAAGGACAAGGAAGGCGGTTTCCCGCAGGACTTTCACAAGGCGATGGCCGATGCGGGTTGGCTTGGCATCTGCATTCCGGAAGAATACGGCGGCTCCGGCCTCGGCATCACCGACGC
>JBQCIZ010000760.1:0-5313 GCA_051953235.1 Nitrobacter sp.
CAACGCCTTCATGGCGCTCGGGCCGAAGGTCTGGTCGCAGACGCGCGCGCGCATCAGCGAGCTCTTGCGCGACGACCATCCGGAGTTGCGCGACAATGCCGCCTTGCGCAAGCGAGCGCTACTGCCGTTGCGCGACGCGAAGCTGCATCTGCCGATTCAGGTCGCCGGCTATACCGATTTCTATTCGTCGAAGGAGCACGCCACCAATGTCGGCGTCATGTTCCGCGGCAAGGACAATGCGCTGCAGCCGAACTGGCTGCACATTCCGATCGCCTACAACGGACGCGCCTCCACGGTTGTTGTCAGTGGCACCGAGGTGCGCCGTCCACGCGGACAGTTGAAGCCGCCGACCGCGGATGCGCCGAGCTTCGGCCTCTGCAAGCGGCTCGACTTCGAGCTCGAAATGGGCGTCGTGGTTGGTGGCGCGTCGCCCATGGGCGAGATGCTGACCGAGGCGCAGGCGGAAGCGATGATCTTCGGCTTTGTGCTGCTCAACGACTGGAGCGCGCGTGACATCCAGCAATGGGAATACGTGCCGCTCGGGCCGTTCCAGGCAAAAGCCTTCGCCACCTCGATCAGCCCCTGGATCGTGACCCGTGAGGCGCTCGAACCATTCCGGGTGCAGGGGCCGAAGCAGGAGCCGCAGCCGTTGCCGTACCTGCAACAGAAGGGCGCGAACAACTACGATCTCACGCTCGATGTCGGCCTGCGCACCGCCGGCATGAACGCGCCCGCGAATATCAGCCGCACCAATTTCAAGTACATGTACTGGTCGTCCGTGCAGCAACTCGTGCATCACGCCTCGGGCGGCTGCGCCATGAATGTCGGCGATCTCCTCGGCTCCGGCACCATAAGCGGCCCCGAGAAAAATCAGCGCGGCAGCCTGCTGGAGATTTCCTGGAACGGCACCGAGCCGCTGGAGTTGCCCGGCGGCGACAAGCGCACATTCCTCGAAGATGGTGACTCGCTCGTCATGCGTGGTTGGTGCCAGGGCGACGGCTACCGCGTCGGGTTTGGCGAGGTCGAGGGGACGATCCGCGCGGCGGGGTAATGCGTCATTGCGAGGAGCGAAGCGAAGCAATCCAGCTCTTAATCTGGATTGCTTCGCTTCGCTCGCAATGACGATGCTGAATTTACCTCTGCTCCGGCGGAATCGTCTCGACCCGCGCGACATGCGCGGCCACGTCATCGGCTTCGTATTTCAGATGCACGCGCTTGTCTGACGGCGTTTGCTTAGTCACGCAGACGCCGGCGCGCCATTCGCGTGATGGGCGGATCGGCCGCGGCGCAAAGCCTCCGCCGCAGTTCGGACAGACGTTGTGCAGTTTGGTTTCGACGCAATCCGCGCAGAACGTGCACTCGTAGCTGCAGATGCGGGCATCCAGTGCCTGCGGCGGCAGATCCTTGTCGCAATATTCGCAGTTCGGCCGAAGCTGCAGCGCCATTTTTGTTCTCCTCATCTAATTTCATCGCGATCATGACAAATCGCGCGAGGAAATGCGAATGGCCGATTTGCCTCGATTGACACCGTTATCGCGTTACTGCCAGCGGCAGCTTTTGCGTTTCCTTCAATCGGTCGAGCACGATCGACGAGCGCACATGCGCCACGCTTTGGTGCGGCATCAGAACATTGTTGACGATGTCGGACAGGCTCTTGAGATCGTGCAACACGACCTTGAGCAGATAGTCGGCGTCGCCGGTCATCGAATAGGCTTCCTGAATCTCGTCGACGCGATTGACCAGCCCGCGGAATTTGTCCGCGTTGTCGGGAGAGTGCGTCGCCAGCGTGATGTTGATGAAGGCGATCAGGGTGAAGCCGAGCGCTTCGCCGGCGAGGGTGGCGTGATAGCCGGCAATGACCTTTTCCTCCTCGAGGCGCATCCGCCGCCGCGAGCATTGCGAGGCCGAGAGACCGACGAAGTCGGCCAGTTCCTGATTGGTCAGACGTCCGTCGTCCTGCAGCGCGGCCAGCAATTTGAGGTCGAACATGTCGACTGAAATCATGCGTGAAATGCCTAATATATGCACGGACCATGCATACATTAGCAAATCAGAGCTGAATTTGCACGCATTTTGCGCGATTCCGGGCGGACAATGGCGGAAAGCTCGAGCCCGGGAGATTTGCCATGGGACCGTTTCCGCACGATGCGCCGCCCGCCGTCATTTCCGCCGACAACCCGATGGGGACCGACGGCTTCGAGTTCGTCGAGTATGCCCACCCGAAGCCGGAAGAGTTGCACGCGCTATTTAAGCTGATGGGCTACGTGCCTGTCGCGCGGCACAGGACCAAGAAGATCACGGTCTATCGTCAGGGCGACATCAACTACCTCGTCAACGAGGAGCCCGGCACGCACGGCTATGATTTCGTTGCCGCGCACGGGCCTTGCGCGCCGTCGATGGCGTTTCGCGTGGTCGATGCACAGAAAGCCTACGCGCGCGCGATCTCGCTTGGCGCCGAACCGGCGAACGTGACATCCGCGCAGAAGACGCTCGACGTTCCCGCCATCAAGGGGATCGGAGGTAGTCTTTTGTATTTCGTCGATCGCTACGGTGCGAAAGGCTCGGCCTACGATCTCGAATTCGAATGGCTCGGCGCCAACAATCCGCGGCCCGAAGGCGCGGGGCTGTTCTATCTCGACCATCTCACCCACAACGTGCATCGCGGCCGCATGGATGTGTGGACCGGATTCTACGCAAAGCTGTTCAATTTCCGTCAGATCCGCTTCTTCGATATCGAAGGCCGCGCGTCCGGACTGTTCTCGCGCGCGCTGACGAGTCCGGATGGAAAAATCCGGATCCCGATCAACGAGGATGCCGGCGACTCCGGCCAGATCGAGGAATATCTCAACGTCTACAGGGGCGAGGGCATCCAGCACATCGCCTGTGGCGTGAAGAACATTTACCGCACCATCGAAAAACTCAGGACCGATGGCCTGCCGTTCATGCCGTCGCCACCGGACACCTATTTCGAGAAGATCGACGCGCGGCTTCCGAAGCACGGCGAGGACATCGCGCGGCTGCAGAAGAACGGCATCCTGATCGACGGCGAAGGCGTGGTCGATGGCGGGCACACCAAGGTGCTGCTGCAGATTTTTTCGGCGAACGCGATCGGGCCGATCTTCTTCGAGTTCATCCAGCGCAAGGGTGACGACGGGTTCGGCGAAGGCAACTTCAAGGCGCTGTTCGAATCGATCGAGGAAGACCAGATCCGCCGCGGCGTGCTGAAGGACAAAACGGCGGCCTAACTTATTTGATGCCAGCGTATCGCGGGTGCACCGCGCGCTCCCTCTCCCGCTTGCGGGGGAGGGTTGGGGAGGGAGCCATAACCGTGAAGATGCCCCCCACCCGACCGGCTTCGCTTCGCTATGCCCGTCGACCTCCCCCGCCAGCGGGCGAGGTGTAGAAGCTTCCGTCTCGCTCCAGCATCACGATCCGACCGCGAGTTCGGTCTGCACTAGCTTCACCCAGTAGGCGGCGCCGAGCGCCAGGATATCATCGTTGAAATCGTAGGCAGGCGTATGGACGTTGTGGAATGACCCGTCCGGCGCCATGCCGTTGCCTATCATGATGAATCCGCCGGGCTTCGCTTCCAGCATGAAAGAAAAATCTTCCGAGCCGGTGATGGGGGCGGCGTTGCCGACCACCTGCGCCGCACCGACGAGATCGGACGCAGCGGCGATGGAGATGTCAGTCTGCTCGGCGTGGGTGATGAGCGGCGGGTAGCGGCGATTGTAAATCACGTTGGCCGTGCAGCCGAAGGCCGCGGCCTGCGCGTGCGCAAGCGCAGTCAGCCGGCTTTCCAGCAGATCGCGGATCGCCGGAGAGTAGGACCGCGCGGTGCCCGTCAGCGTCACCTTCGACGGAATGATGTTCGGCGAGCCGGGATCGCCGCCCATGATCGAGCCGACGCTGACCACGGCGGTCTCGATCGCCGGCACCGAGCGGCTGACGATGGTCTGGATCGCCGTGATGAATTGCGCCACTGCGAGCGTCGGATCGGTCGCAAGATGCGCGCCGGCGCCACCATGGCCGCCGGTGCCATGAAAGCTAACCTCCCAGCTATCGCTCGCCGCCAGAAACGATCCGGTGCGCGTGTGGAAATGACCGACCGGGATGCCCGGCATGTTGTGCATGCCGTAGACCGCGTCGACCGGGAACGAGTCGAAGAGGCCTTCCTCGACCATCTTCTTGCCGCCGCCGAGTCCTTCCTCTGCCGGCTGGAAAATGAAATTCACCGTGCCGCCGAAATCCGGATGTTGCGAGAGATAGTGCGCGGCGCCGAGCAGCATCGCGGTGTGGCCGTCGTGGCCGCAGGCGTGCATCTTGCCGGGAACGGTCGAGCCGTAGTTGCGGCCAGGCACTTCCTGGATATGTAGAGCGTCGAGATCAGCGCGCAGTCCGATCGCGCGCCGGCCCGGCTGCTTTCCTTTCAGGGTGCCGACCACGCCGGTCTTGGCGATGCCTTCCGTCACCTCGATGCCAAACTCGCGCAGCTTCTTCGCCACCAGCGCGGCGGTTTGCGTTTCCTCGAAGCCGACTTCCGGATTGCGGTGGATCTCGTGCCGGATCGCGATCATCTCCGGCTCGTGTGCCCTAAGCGCGTCGACCAAAGGGTGCTTGTTCATTGACGTGTCTCTCTGTTTCTCACGGACCGGTTCACGCGGCTCAAGCGGGCGAAGGTACCGCCTGCGGTTTGCGGCCGAATGTATCGGGCACGCGAATTGCCAGGGTGGCGAGGAAGCTGATGATGCTCATGGCGATGATGTACCAGATCCAGGACAGCTTATCGCCGGTGGTGGCGATGATCCATGTGAAAACGAGCTGCGCCGTGCCGCCGAAAATGGTCACGCCCAGCGCATAGGCGATGGACAGCCCCGACGTGCGCACCGCCGAGGGGAAGATCAAGGGAATGAGGACGATTCCAGCGCCGCCCGACATGGCATGAAGCGACATCAGGCCGGCAGCGACGACGACAAGCATGACCGGCGAGCCCGAGGTCACGACCAGTTGCAGCGCCGGATAGAGTAGCAGCGTCACGATCAGCCGCGGCACCAGCGCGATCGTCTTGATGCCGAACCTGTCCGCCAGCAATCCACCGACCAGCGAGAACACCACGCCGCTGATGCCGGTTGCAAGATTGGCGGCCATCGACCAGCCCGAGCTGTAGTGCAAGGTGTTGATGGCGTAGGTCGCGGTGTAGAGGAAGAAATACTGGGTGATGGTCGCGCCTGATATCAGCAGGATGCAGAGCAGGATCTTCTGCCAGTGGTTGGAGACGACGTCGGAGATCACCTTGCCCATGCTGTCATGGGC
>JBQCIZ010000761.1:0-5332 GCA_051953235.1 Nitrobacter sp.
CGTGCACGGCCTGGGCGACATCCGTGGTCGGACGGGCGGAAATACCGAAAGCCGCCAATGCGATGCCCGCGACCAGTGCAACTACCACGATCTTCAGGTGGGTGGTGCGGTCGGCACTGTGCATCGAGTGGTTCATGGCAGTCTCCTGTCTCCGGGCGCCGGTGCGCCGTTGCCCGGGAGGAATAGACCCGGTTTGTTTCAGGATGGCTTCGCAGGTTCCCCAAAATGGTTTCGTTCGGCCTGATTTTCGGAAGGCAGGATGAGGGGCCACGCGGGTCCGGCTGAGGGTCTGATTTTCGTCCGGCGAGGACAGGATCGCAGGCGGCTGCAGCGGTGATCATCGAGCGACTCGATCCCCGCGCTCGCTCTCAGCCGACACCAAAGCCGCCAACGCAAACCGCCCCGAAACTATGCTGGGGGCGTCAAAATTGCTTGTCTTGCCACCCCTGTTGCGCTGCGCTAAGCCTCAGAACAATTCCAATGTGGCGCGAATCCGCGGGGGACAAGAAACCGCGGGATGGGGATCGCCAATGAACGGCATTTTGCAGAACTATCTGCCACTTGTGGTGTTTATCGGTGTAGCTGCCCTGATCGGCGCAGTGTTGCTGATTGCACCCTTCATCGTGGCCTACCAGCAGCCCGATCCGGAAAAGCTGTCGGCGTATGAATGCGGATTCAACGCATTCGATGACGCCCGCATGAAGTTCGACGTCCGGTTCTATCTGGTCGCGATCCTTTTCATCATCTTCGATCTTGAGGTCGCGTTCCTGTTCCCGTGGGCCGTTGCATTCGGGAAACTCGGTGCGACCGGCTTCTGGTCGATGATCGTGTTCCTCGGTGTGCTGACCGTCGGGTTCGCCTACGAATGGAAGAAAGGCGCGCTTGAATGGGATTGAGTCCTGCCCAGACGAAACCTGCTGCCGGTCCGCTCGTCGCCCCGGCTGCGACCGGGATTCTCGATCCGCGCACCGGCCAGCCGGTCGGCGCCAACGATCCGTATTTCCTCGAGGTCAATCACGAGCTGTCCGACAAGGGCTTCTTCGTCGCCGCCGCCGACGATCTCATCACTTGGGCCCGTACCGGTTCGCTGATGTGGATGACCTTCGGCCTCGCCTGTTGCGCCGTCGAGATGATGCAGGTGTCGATGCCGCGCTATGACGTCGAGCGCTTCGGCTTTGCGCCGCGCGCCTCGCCACGCCAATCCGACGTGATGATCGTGGCCGGTACATTGACCAACAAGATGGCGCCGGCGCTGCGCAAGGTCTACGACCAGATGCCGGAGCCGCGCTACGTGATCTCGATGGGATCGTGCGCCAACGGCGGCGGTTACTATCACTATTCCTATTCGGTGGTGCGCGGTTGCGATCGCATCGTGCCGATCGACATCTACGTGCCCGGCTGCCCGCCGACGGCAGAAGCGCTGCTCTACGGCGTGCTGCTGCTGCAGAAGAAGATCCGGCGAACCGGAACCATCGAACGTTAAGGCTGAACGCATGGACGACAGCAGGCTCGATGCCTTGGGTCAGACGATTGTTGCCGCGCTTCCGGGCGCCGCGACCGGCCATACGGTTGCGTTCGGTCAGTTGACCGTCAACGTGGAGGCCGCGAAGATCGTCGAGGTCGCGCGCTTTCTGCGCGACGATCCCGGGTGCCGTTTCGTCAACATCACCGACGTGACGGCGGTCGACTATCCCGGCCGCGAGAAGCGTTTCGACGTGATCTATCACTTCCTGTCGCCGACGCTGAACACGCGCATCCGCCTGCGCGCCGAGGCGTCGGAGACGACGCAGGTGCCGTCGCTGATCTCGGAATTTCCGGGCGCCGACTGGTTCGAGCGCGAGACCTACGACCTCTACGGCGTGATCTTCGTCGGCCATCCCGACATGCGCCGCTTGCTGACCGACTACGGCTTCGACGGGCATCCGCTGCGCAAGGATTTCCCGCTGACGGGATTCGTCGAGGTGCGTTACGACGATGCCGAGAAGCGCGTCGTTTACGAGCCGGTTCGTCTCAACCAGGAATTCCGCAAGTTCGATTTTCTCTCGCCGTGGGAAGGCGCGGACTATCCGCTGCCGGGCGATGAGAAGGCGACCGGCGACAAGGCGGGTGGCTGATGACCGAAGCAGTTGGCACCGACACGCTCTCCACCGAAACGCCGGGCATGCGTAATTTCACGATCAATTTCGGCCCGCAGCATCCGGCTGCGCACGGCGTGCTGCGCCTCGTGCTGGAGCTTGACGGCGAAGTCGTCGAACGCGTCGATCCGCATATTGGTCTGCTTCATCGCGGCACCGAGAAGCTGATCGAACAGAAGACCTATCTGCAGGCGATTCCGTATTTCGATCGGCTCGACTATGTCGCGCCGATGAATCAGGAGCATGCGTTCTGCCTCGCGGCGGAAAAGCTGCTCGGCATCGAGGTGCCGCGCCGCGGCCAGTTGATCCGCGTGCTCTATTGCGAGATCGGCCGCATCCTCTCGCATCTTCTCAACGTGACCACGCAGGCGATGGACGTCGGTGCGCTCACCCCGCCGCTGTGGGGTTTCGAGGAGCGCGAAAAGCTCATGGTGTTCTATGAGCGCGCGTCGGGCTCGCGCATGCACGCGGCGTTCTTCCGTGTCGGCGGCGTGCATCAGGATCTGCCGCCAAAGCTGATCGACGACATCGAGGCATGGTGCGATCCATTCCTGCAGGTGGTCGCCGACCTCGACAGGCTGCTGACCGGCAATCGCATCTTCAAGCAGCGCAACGTCGACATCGGCGTGGTGTCGCTGGAAGACGCCTGGAAGTGGGGCTTTTCCGGCGTCATGGTGCGCGGCTCCGGCGCGGCGTGGGATTTGCGCAAGGCGCAGCCGTATGAAGTCTACGCCGAGATGGATTTCGACATCCCGATCGGCAAGAACGGCGACTGCTACGACCGCTACCTCATCCGTATGGAGGAGATGCGCCAGTCGGTTCGCATCATGAGGCAGTGCATCAAGAAGTTGCGCGAGCCTGCCGGGCAGGGCGCCGTTGTCGTCGAAGACAACAAGATCGCGCCGCCGCGTCGTGGCGAGATGAAGCGCTCGATGGAAGCGCTGATCCATCACTTCAAGCTCTACACCGAGGGCGTTCACGTGCCGGCCGGCGAAGTCTACGCCGCTGTCGAGGCGCCGAAGGGCGAGTTCGGCGTCTATCTCGTCTCGGATGGTTCGAACAAGCCGTACAAGTGCAAGATTCGCGCGCCGGGCTTTGCCCATCTGCAGGCGATGGATTTCATGTGCCGCGGACATCTGCTGGCCGACGTCTCCGCCATTCTCGGTTCGCTCGACATCGTGTTCGGAGAGGTCGACCGGTGACGAGCGCGCCGCCCATCCAGTTTGACCGGACTTCCGGCGTTCTCGAGGGAGCCAATCCCTGGGAGCGGACGGCGGCGCTGGCGCTGGTGGCGGGATCGAAGGTGTCGTCGCTGTTTGCCCATCGCGGTTACAACATGTGCGCGAACCTGCTGCGCAAGACGCTTCCGGAGCGCGACATCGCCATCAAGCTCAATCCGGATGCGGTCTTCGCGTTTCCGTACGGCGACGGCTACTGGAGCAAGCTGCTCAACCGTTCGTTCAAGTACGAGGACGAGTTGGAGTTGCTGTTCCGCGATTCCGCCGATGTCGATTACACGCTGCTCGATTGCGGCGCGAACTACGGCTATTGGTCGGTACTGGTGACGAGCAAGCCGTTCGGCTCGCGCAAGGCGGTCGCGATCGAGCCGTCATCGAACAACTTTGCCAGGCTCGCGAACAATGCGCGCCTCAACGGCAATCGTTTCGATGTGATGCAGAGCGCGATTGGTGCTGCGCGCGGCACAGCGCGGCTCTCCGGCACCAAGCACGAGGCATTCAGCATTGCGGGCGGCGCGGACGCTGGCGGCGAGGAAGTGCCCGTGCTGGCGCTCGACAACCTGCTCGACGACGGCAGGATTTCGCCTGATGGAAAGTATCTTATCAAACTCGACGTCGAAGGCGTGGAGATCGAAGCGATCAAGGGCGGCACGCGCGTGCTGCAGGGTGATGCCGTCATCCTCTGCGAGGAGCACGGCAACGATCCCAATCACACGGTGTCGCGCTATATCCTCAACGAGACGCCGCTGACGCTGATCGTGCATGATCCCGTCTCGAGCCGTTTCGAGACCCTGACCGAACTATCCATCCTCGACCGCATCAAGGTTGCCTCGCACGTCGGCTATAACGTGTTCGGCACTTCGAGCGCCTTCTGGCAAGACCGATTCAACCGCCTGAACGCGACGGCGTCGCGGCGCGTTCACTGAGAGACTGAAGCACAATGTCCGTCCGTCGTCTGGCTCCGAAAGAACTGCAGCCCGCGAGCTTCGCACTGAGCGAGGAAAACCTCGCCTGGGCGAAAAAGGAAATCGCAAAGTACCCGCCGGGTCGGCAGCCGTCGGCGGCGATCGCGATCCTGTGGCGCGCGCAGGAGCAGCACGATGGCTGGATTTCGGAAGCTGCGATCCGCTACGTCGCCGACATGCTCGACATGCCGTATATTCGCATGCTCGAGATCGCGACCTTCTACACGATGTTCCAGCTCTCGCCGGTGGGCAAGAAGGCCCATGTGCAGGTCTGCGGCACGACGCCCTGCATGCTGCGCGGCGCGGGCGATCTGATCGATGTCTGCAAGCATCGCATCCATCACGATCCCTTCCACCTGTCTGATGACGGCAATTTTAGCTGGGAAGAGGTCGAGTGCCTCGGCGCCTGTGTGAACGCGCCGATGGTGATGATCTGGAAGGATACCTATGAGGATCTGACCAGGGACAGCTTTGGCAAGGTGCTGGATGGCTTCGCCTCCGTCAATCCGCCGAAGCCGGGTCCGCAGATCGATCGGCAATTCGCCGCGCCCGTCGGTGGCCCGCGCGTCCTCAAGGACGTCGGCCAAGGCAAAGCCGCCGGCGCGACCAAGAAGGGCAACGCGTGATGCTCGAGGACAAGGACCGCATCTTCCGCAATCTCTACGGTCTCGACGACTGGGGTCTCGAGGGCGCGCGCCGCCGGGGTGCCTGGGATGGCACCAAGGCCATTATCGAGAAGGGCCGCGACTGGATCGTCAACGAGATGAAGGCGTCGGGTCTGCGCGGTCGCGGCGGCGCCGGCTTCCCGACCGGCATGAAGTGGTCGTTCATGCCCAAGGACAATTCCGACGGACGTCCGAGCTATCTCGTGGTCAATGCCGACGAGTCCGAGCCCGGCACCTGCAAGGACCGCGAGATCATGCGGCACGATCCGCATCTGCTCGTCGAGGGTTGCCTGCTGGCGAGCTTCGCCATGGGCGCGCATGCTTGCTAC
>JBQCIZ010000762.1:0-6116 GCA_051953235.1 Nitrobacter sp.
GCTGCGCCGGGTCATCGGCTTCGCTATGGCGTGAATCAATTCGTTGGTCATGTGCTGTCATCTCCCTGACGCAGACGTGAAACGCTGCGAAACGGCCCCACGGCCGCCTGCGTTAAGGGAATCGCAAGAAGTGTGCCACGCCGGAGAGTTGACTTAAGATATTGAATTTACTTCTATTTATTCAATATTGGACTCTCTGCTCGAGACCCTTGCGCCTAAACACTCGCCAGCGGGTCTGTATACTGTGGCGGCAATCAGATGATTTTTTGGGCAAATGATCTCATGTGTCTAAAATTGTCGCAGCGAGAGTGGTTATCCGATGCGCAGGATGCGTAGCCCGGATACGCGGTGCACGAGCATCAGGCGGCCTTCTTGCAATTCCACCTTGAAACCGCCGCGTTTGTGCTCCATATGAGCCGCAAGACCTTGAGAATCATCAGGTCATTGCGAGCCGCGTGTTCTGAGCCGCCCAGCGGTTTCTGGCTTGCCCCTTCAGCCAACCTCCATCGACGCCCCCGACACGCGGGTGTCTCCAGACACCCATCGCGCGTTCCGGCAATACCGCCGGGGCGCTTGCGGCTCTTTATGAAAGAAACACCCTTTTGACCTCCTTTCAGGATTTCGGCCTTGCCGATCCCATCTCCCGTGCGCTCGCCGAAGAGAATTATCTGACGCCCACGCCCATCCAGGCTCAAACCATTCCCCTTGCCTTCACCGGACGCGATGTCATCGGCATTGCCCAGACCGGTACCGGAAAGACCGCGGCGTTCGCCCTCCCCATCCTGCATCGTCTGCTGCAGAACCGCATCAAACCGCAGCCGAAAAGCTGCCGGGTACTGGTGCTCAGCCCCACGCGCGAACTCTCCGGCCAAATCCTCGAGAGCTTCAACGCCTACGGTCGCCATCTTCGCCTGACCTCCGCGCTCGCCATCGGCGGCGTTCCGATGGGACGCCAGGTCCGCTCGGTGATGCAGGGCGTCGAGGTGATGGTCGCCACGCCCGGCCGTTTGCTGGATCTCGTTCAGAGCAACGGCCTGAAACTCGGTCAGGTCGAGTTTCTCGTGCTGGACGAAGCCGACCGCATGCTCGACATGGGCTTCATCAACGACATCCGCAAAGTCGTCGCCAAGCTGCCGGTCAAACGGCAAACGCTGTTCTTCTCGGCAACCATGCCGAAGGACATCGCGGAGTTGGCCGAGCAGATGCTGCGCGATCCCGCCCGCGTCGCGGTGACGCCGGTGGCCTCGACGGTCGATCGCATCGACCAGCGCATCATTCAGGTCGACTATGCCAGCAAGCCGGTTTTCCTGGCCGAACTGCTGAAGCGGGAGCCCGTCAATCGCGCACTGGTTTTCACGCGCACCAAGCATGGCGCCGACAAGGTGGTGAAACACCTCGCCAAGGCCGGCATCCGCTCCGACGCCATTCACGGCAACAAGTCGCAGAACCATCGCGAGCGCGTGCTGGCGGCGTTCCGTAGCGGCGAAATTCGCACCCTGGTTGCGACCGACATCGCAGCGCGCGGCATCGACGTCGACGGGGTCAGCCACGTCATCAACTTCGATCTTCCGAACGTTCCCGAGACTTATGTCCATCGCATCGGCCGCACCGCGCGCGCCGGCGCCGATGGTGCCGCGATCTCGCTGGTTTCCGGCGCCGAGGAGATGGGTTACCTCCGCGATATCGAAAAGCTGATCCGCGTGACTCTTCCCAGGGAAGATCGCCGTACGCCGGGCCAGCGCGATGCCGCTCCCTCTCATCAGCAGCATCGCGCCGGACGCCCGGCGCCGCACGGTCACGGTGCCAGAGGCGGCGATGCCGCGCCCGGCGCCAAGGGTCCGCGCCGCCGTCCGCGCTATGGCAAGGGCGCGCCCCAATCGAACCGGTCGGATACCGGCCGGCACGAACAGTCCCGCCCCTCAAAGGGCGGCAAGGCCGAGGGGATGCAGGGGGTCGCCTTCCTGCACCGCGAAAGCCGTCCGGTCCGCTCCAAGCCCTGATCTACCCGGCACGAGAGAGCGCGGATTGACATTCGCGCTCTCTCGCTGGATTGGGATGTAAATGTTAGAATCGAACCACTAGCCGCTACTCGATCTGGAGATCCTCATGGCGAAAGAAGAACTGATCCAGTTCGAAGGACTGGTCACTGAAATCCTTCCCGACGCCCGCTATCGGGTTCAACTCGATGCCGGGCATGAAATCGTTGCCTATACGGCAGGCAAGATGAAGAAGAATCGCATCAAGACACTGGCCGGCGATCGCGTCACAATCGAGATGTCGCCCTATGACCTCGAGAAGGGCCGCCTCATTTTCCGCCACAAGGACGAGCGTCCCAGCGGCGCCCCGCGTGGTGCACCGCCCCGCGGCCAGTTCCGTCGCAGATAATCCGCCTGAACAGCCGGGGTTGCGCAGCGGTTTTCGGCCCGGCCGACCGCACTTCAAAAAATCGTGCGCGTCAGGATTGTTTTGGGCCCTACCTTCGAATAATATGACCCCTATCGAGTTTCGGCCGGACGACATTAGCTATCCACCGGTACAGCCGGTTTAGACGCTGACGACCCTTCCAAAAATTCGATCTCACCAGCCCGTCAAAAGCGGGTTTCGACATATGTATTGAGAAGGGACTACCCCCGTGAGCATGGGAACCGTGAAGTGGTTTAACGCAACCAAGGGCTACGGCTTCATTCAGCCTGACGACGGCGGCAACGACGTGTTCGTGCACATCAGCGCCGTTGAGCGCGCCGGCCTCGGCACGCTGCGTGAAGGCCAGAAGATCAGCTACGAGATCGTGGCAGATCGCCGCTCTGGAAAATCGTCGGCTGACAATCTGCGCGCTGCCGGCTAGGCAACGCTCGCGCTGCATGGCGCGATCCGGATTGAAGAGATCAGACGGAAAAGGCCGCACCTGACGTGCGGCCTTTTTGTTTGTCGCGATGACTGCGCTAAACGAATTCAGGTCGTCGGGCAAATGGTCCCATCGGTGCCGTAGAAAACGCAGACCGATTGGCGTGGCCGGGTATAGGCTGTGTCGCTGAGCGTTATACCCGCACTCGACATCACGTAGCCGGTGATCGGCTGGTAGAGATAGCTGACTTCGCTGAAGATCAGGTACTGATTGGGAAGCGTATTGCCCGATGAATCCGTACCGATAAGACCGGATGGAATGACGACCGTCGATCCGGCCGCTCGGGGCGACGAGCCCTGGCTCCACTGCACGCGCGCCGTGGAGGTTGCAGGATCGATATACAGTTCGGAGATCGTCGCCTGAACCGGCGCCGACGGATAAGGCCACATGATGCCATTGCTGGCGGCAAAGAAGTTCGTCATGTCCGAGTCGGTAACCGTCTTGGATTGCGATGTCAGGTCGGACAAGGTGCGCGCGACCAGCGTCACCTTGCGATTGACCGCCACGCCCGACGATACCTCGACGGTGCCGAAGAACATCACGAGCATCAGCGGCACGATCATCGCAAATTCGGTCGCCGCAACACCGCGCGAATCGTGAAGCGCGGCGGCGGCTAAGGTCTTGATACGGGACCAGATGCTGGACATCGACCTCACCTGCTCAACTCCCGTAAGGCTCGTTCTTGAACGCCGCAGTCGCGGACAGCAATCGTTTGCTCCCGCTTACGTTTGCGATGTTGTAGCCAAGACCCGTGACAAACAGCGGCCATTGATAGAACAGGCGCACGACAACGATGTCTCCGGGGCCACCGGGATTGTACTGGGTATTGTCAACGAACGTTCCGTTCGTCAGCGGGTCCGAAATCGAGACGTTCGAGAATGACGAATAGCTCTGAACGTCGACATAAACACCGTTTGCGCAATCGAACAGAACATTGACGTGGGCGCAGACGACGTTCTTCTTGAACGTGATCTTCGTCAAATTCGCGGTCTGCGCCTGGCCAGTCAGGATCATGCGCGCCGAGTCCTGCACCGCGGTTTCCAGACTCTGGCTCGCAAAGAACACCATGCCGGTCTCGATGATCGCGAACAGGAGCGCGAAGAACAGCGGCGCGACGAGAGCGAATTCGACCGCTGCCGAGCCACGCTGATTTCTGCGAAAGCGGCTGGCCGCCCGCGTGGCGATCTTTTTGGAAGCGGAAAGCAGTGACATCGCAAAAGCCTCAGGCACGGCGGGACTTATCTACCGTCAAGGACTAGCGGAAACTGATTGTCGAAGTGTTTCGTGCGATAGGAACAGAATGCCCCTCGCTGTTAACTCGGTGTTAACCATTTTGGGTGGCGTCAAATGGCTGAGTCGCAGGATGCTTCCTGCGATCGCCCTGGGCCGATCGGCAAAGGCCGGCTTACTGCCTTTCGCCGCCGGCCGCCTTCGAACTCAGGTTACTGGCCTGATCCATCGTCGCCTTGAAATAAGCGGTTCCGTCGCCCAGGGTGATCCGCTTCTGGCAAACCGGCATGCAGCTGTAGGATTCGCGCTCGACGCCACGATAGACGGTCACCACCTGATCGCTGGGGCCTTCGACCTGAATGACGCGATCCACCAGGATGCTGCCGGCGCGATCCATCGCAATCACATTGGTTGCGCCGTAACCCTTGCCGGTGACCACCACAAGGCCGCCCGGCTGCAACGTGACATCGGCAATCAGCGGATTACCGACCACAATCGTTGCGATATGCGCCGGTAACTTGACCAGCTTGGCCTGATCCACATTGACCGAGATCGGGTCGCTGCTGACTTCGGCGAAAACCACTGCGGGACAGAGAAAAACAGCCGCGACGAGTGACAGGCCGACGATGGAAACGCGCGCGCGACGGCGCGGAGACTTGAACCACATACTCTACTCCGGGGCTTTCGAGCCGGCAAAAGCGATACGCAGCGGTGCCGGCGCCCGACATGGCAAATCTGCCGTTAATTGATGAACGAACTGCAAACGCAGCCCTTCCGAGCGCCCTATTTCTGGAACGGATAGGCCAGCTGGCCCGCGATCTGACCGGGAAACTCGGGATCGTCGGTTCCATAGTTGGCGGGCAGTTCACCCTCCGGCATTCGGAAGGTTCCGAACAGGATGTCCCAGAGCGGAAACGTTCCGGCAAAATTGGTTTCTCCCCCCTCCGCCACCGAGGTGTGATGCCAGCGATGGAAGACCGGGGTCGCGATCACGTATTTCAGCGGCCCAAGCGTCCAGTTGAGGTTCGCGTGCACGAAGGCGGAATGGAACGTGGTGAATGGTCCGACCCAGATCATGATGTTCGGCGAAATTCCCGCCATCAGCAGGATGACATCCACTGCGACCGTGCCCAGAAACAGATTCACCGGATGAAACCGGGCCGCCGAAATCCAGTCCAGGTCCTCCGACGAGTGATGAATTGCGTGGTACTTCCAGAAGCCGCTGCCGTGAAACATCCTGTGGGTCCAGTACAGCATGAAGTCCGACAGGACCAGAAACAGTATGGCCTGCAACCACAATGGAAGTTCCGATAACGGACCGTGACCGTTGTCGTAAAATGCAATCAGTTCATCGGCGCCATGGATGTTGAAGACCGCTCCCGCGCCGAGCACGAGAAGACCGATCCGCACGACGCGGGTGATCACGGGAACGAAGAACCAGTAGCAGATATCGGTCGCCAGTTCGCGCTTGCGCCACCACGGCGTTCCCGGATTGCAGGCCCAGACGTGGGAGAGCACGGAAAACACCAGCGCCAATACGATGGTGATAGGGACCACCTTGATGATGGTCTGGCCGAGCATCTGAAGTACGTCGAAGAGCAAGCCAGGCATATCCGCCTCTCGTCAAAATGACGTTCAGAGTTATCGCCGCTTGCTTAAGGAGGCGTGAAGTGGAGTTTGGAATGTCTCTATCCGAGCAGCCTTTCGCGGCAATATGCAGAAATGCACCACATGCATTCCTCTTAAATCTAAATTTACTGTGAGAAAGAACAGGGCTTTAGGGCCGTGTTTCTGCAATCGAATTAACTGCGCTGCAATTTCTCCCACCCTACGGTGGTGCCATGGTCACGGTGCTGAGAACGCCGTTGGGACCAGGTGTAATTCGACAGCCACGTGAACACATGGAGTTTATTATGAAGAACCTTGTTGCGCGTTTCCTGAAGGATGAGTCCGGCGCCACCGCGATCGAATACGGCCTGAT
>JBQCIZ010000763.1:0-5270 GCA_051953235.1 Nitrobacter sp.
GCCGCACGCTTGCCGCCGAGCGTTCACATGAACCCGGTGCTGCTGAAGCCCGAGACCGATACCGGCGCGCAGGTGATCCTGCGCGGCCGGCGCATCGGAACACTGCGTGCGCAAAATTATCTCGAGAAGAAAGCCGCGCTGCTGCCGGCGGCGCTGGAGAGTTTTGCGCATCTCGCGTGCGATGCCGACATCGTACTGGTCGAAGGCGCGGGAAGCCCGGCCGAGATCAACCTGCGCGCTGGCGACATCGCAAACATGGGCTTCGCGGCCGCCGCTGACGTGCCGGTGGTGCTTGCGGGCGACATCGACCGCGGCGGCGTGATCGCGAGCCTGGTCGGCACCCATGCCGTGCTGCCGCCGGACGAGCGCGCACGCATTCGCGGCTTCCTCATCAACAAGTTTCGCGGCGACGCCGGCCTGTTCGATTCCGGACTCGCCAAAATCACAGAGATGACCGGATGGCCCTCGCTCGGCGTGGTGCCGTGGCTGCCGCAGGCGGCATGGCTGCCGGCAGAAGAGGCGCTCGATCTCGGCCGCGGTGATGACGCAGCCGCCACATCCTGCGTGATCGCCGTTCCCATGCTGTCGCGCATCGCCAACTTCGACGACCTCGATCCGCTCGGCATGGAGCCCGGCGTGACGCTGGTGTTCGTGCGGCCGGGCGAGCCGATTCCGGTCGAGGCCGATGTCGTGATCCTGCCCGGCAGCAAGTCCACCATCGGCGACCTCGCCTTCCTGCGCACGCAGGGCTGGGACATCGACATTGCTGCGCATGTGCGCCGTGGCGGTCACGTGCTCGGCCTGTGCGGCGGCTACCAGATGCTCGGCCGCGTCATCAGCGATCCCGATGGCGTCGACGGCCCCGCCGGAACGGTAGAGGGACTCGGCCTGCTCGATATCGAGACCATCATGCGCGGCGACAAATCGACCACACAGGTCACCGGCGTCCATTGTGCGACAAAAACGCCGATCGAAGGCTATGAAATCCATCTCGGCCGCACCGACGGGCTCGACTGCATGCGGCCCGTACTGACGCTCAACGAGCGAATCGACGGCGCGCAATCCCGCGACGGCCGCATTCAGGGCACTTACGTGCACGGCCTGTTCACAGGCGATATCTTCCGGAAAGCGTGGCTTAAAAATCTCGGCGTGACGTCGTTACTCGCTTACGAAACGCGGATCGAAAGCGCACTCGACGCGCTGGCCGATCACCTCGAGGCGCATCTCGACATTGACCGGTTGCTTAACATCGCGCGCAGCCGTCAGAGCAGCAACAGCGCCGCATAGACTGCAAATTCGAGCGCACAGGCCGCGATCAGGATTCTCAATGCTCGGCCGATGTCGTCGGGCATCGCATCCTTGCGCCCTTCAGCGTTGAGAAAGGGATCGTCGACGACTGACCCGCCGTAGCGGCGCGGCCCGGCCAACGCGATACTGAGCGCGCCGGCCATGGCGCTTTCCGGCCAGCCGGCATTGGGTGAGCGATGTTTTGGTGCATCGCGCCGCATCGTCCTGAACGATTCCATGATCGACCCGCGTGCAACCGGCGCGACGAGCGCGATCAACAACCCCGCAAGCCGCGCCGGCACGAGATTGAGGAGATCGTCAAGCCGCGCCGCCGCCCAGCCGAAATCCCGATAACGCGGCGTGCGATGGCCGATCATGGAGTCCGCGGTATTGATTGCCTTGTAGACCATCAACCCCGGCAGGCCCAGCAGCGCCAGCCAGAACACCGGCGCCACCACGCCGTCGGAAAAATTCTCGGCGCAGGATTCGATCGCCGCCCGCGCCACACCGCTTTCGTCGAGACTTTCGGGATCGCGGCCAACAATCATCGCGACAGCTTCACGCGCGGCTGTGAGACCTCCCGTTGCGAAGGCTAAACGAACCCGGGCCACATGCCGGTAAAGACTTTGCTGCGCGAGAAAGATCGACGCGACCAGTCCGAGCGCGACAATCGGGACAAAATGGCTGCCTTGATAACTGCCTTGGGTTTGCCGCAACGATATTTCGATCAGATATCCCGCTGCTCCGGCGGTAACGACGAGTAGCAACACGGTCAGAATGCCCGTCACTTTGCGTATGCGCCGCGACCAGTTCTCCCGGTTGAGCCAGCGATCGAGCCAGGCGATCAATCCGCCGATCAGCACAACCGGATGCGCGAGCCTTCGCCATATCCAGTCGGGATCGCCGAACACCGCGTCGAACGCCAGTGCGATAAGGGCCACGATCAGATGCTCGCGCCACGGCCACATCGGCCTAGCCCCCGACCCGCTTCAGCTCCGCGACCAGCCGGTCCAGCGCATCCGGCAGCATCGGCCCGCCGCAGACCGTCAGGTCTTCAGGGATCACGATGCGCCGCGACGGCGGATACAGCTTTTCCAGCGCCGGATGCAGCAGCAGCGCACGGCCTTCGTCCTCGGCAATGTCGCTGTTGCTCGACACCAGAATGAAATCCGGCTTGAGCGCGACGATCGTTTCGAGTTTAGCGAAGCCGCCATGCTTCACGCCGAGGCTGGACGCAGCATTCGACGATCCCGTGATCGACAACAGCGCGCTGGTGACACTGTCGTCGCCGGACACCCAGCCGCGCCGCGACAGCGCCAGTACGCGATAGGGTTTGCGCGCCACCGCCTGTTTTGCCCGCGCGATGGCCGCATCGAGCCGCGCAATCTGCACTTCAGCGTGATCGGGATGCCCCACAAGATTGCCCATCCGGCGCATCTGGTTTTTGACGTCATCGATCGATTTCGCGATATCGAACTCCACAACGCGCAGACCTTGTTGCTTTAGCAATTCACGCGTGGCGCGCTTGGTGTAGCGGCCGGCAACGACGATATCGGGCTTGAGCGCCAGTACATCTTCCGCTTCGCCCGACAAGCGCGGGAATTTTTTCGCCTCTGCTGCAGCCCAGGATCGCGCCGTATCCCGCGAATACGGGCTGAGGCCGAGAATCTGCCCGGGATCGGCCAGCGTCATCACAAGCTGATCGGTGCAGAGATTGATCGAGGCCACACGAGGCGGATCGGCGGCGTACGCAGGCGCTGCCACACCAGCCATCCATGCCAGAGCGGCGGCCGCGAAAGCCCTGCGTATTCTCTCGCCCTTCGCAACGGAAAATGGCATGAAGCGCCCATGAAGCATGGCGGCGACCTGACCGAAGCAATCGCGCACTACGGCGGCGCGCCGGAGATGTGGCTCGATCTTTCGACCGGAATCAATCCCTGGCCGTGGCCGATCCCGCAACTGCCAAATGACGTCTGGACCCGCCTGCCATCGCGCACCGATGACGCTGCGTTGATCGCGGCGGCACGCCTCGCCTACCGTGTGCCCGATGATGTCGCGATCGCTATCGCGCCGGGGACGCAGTCGCTGATCCAGTGGTTGCCGCGGCTCGCAAACCCCGGCACCGTCGCCATTGCAGGTCCGACCTACAGCGAGCACGCGATCGCCTGGCAAGAGGCGGGCCACAACGCTATTGCCTTTGAGCCGACGAACGCTCTTCCGCATGCCGTGCGTCATGCCGTCGTCGTCAATCCCAACAATCCTGACGGCTGCGTCATCGACCATGCCACCCTGATCCGAATCGCTCGCGAGACTCACGCGCGCGGCGGCTGGCTGGTGATCGACGAAGCCTTTGCTGATCTCGATCCTGACATAAGCGCCGTTGCGTTGTGCCGCGAACTGCCGGTCATCCTGCTCCGCTCGTTCGGCAAGTTTTTCGGCCTGGCAGGACTTCGCCTCGGCTTCGCAATCGCGTCGCCCAAGATCGCTGAAGCCATCGGAACCGCGCTCGGTCCATGGCCCTGTTCGGGGCCGGCGCTTGCCATCGGCCGCGCCGCGCTGCTGGACGCTCCGTGGGCCGGCCGCACGCGCACCGCGCTGAAACGTCAGGCCGAGAAGCTGGATGCGGTTCTTGCCGGGGCGGGATGGTCGATCGCGGGTGGAACCACATTGTTCCGGCTGGCGCGGCATCCCGAAGCGAGGCTGCTCCACGCGACCCTTGCCCGTAACCACATCTGGTGCCGCAGCTTCGATTGGGCCGACGATCTCCTGCGATTCGGATTGCCATCGGACGATGTCGGACTGGACCGCCTCGCCAAAGCCCTGCAATCGCGCCCATAGCCACATCGCGATTTAGATCTCCGCCCAGGGCACAATGACAATGTCGCGCTCATGGCCGGCGCGATACGTTTTGACGCGAAACACGTCGGCGATGATCTTGTCCGACAGCGCATCCGCCGGCGGCCCCAGCGACACCAGGCGCCCGTCCGATAGCACCAGAACCGTATCGGCAAAGCGCGCGGCGAGACCGAGATCGTGGGTCACCACGATCACCAGCATGCCCCGATCGGCGGCGGCGCGCAGGTTGGTCATGACCTCGATCTGATAGCGCGGGTCAAGCGAAGCCGTCGGCTCGTCGGCCAGCAACACCGGCGCTTCCACCGCGAGTACCCGCGCCAGTGCCACTCGGCTGCGCTCGCCGCCGGACAGTTCGGTGACGCGGCGATCGGCCAGCGCAACCACGTCGGTCGCCTGCATCGCCCGCATCACTGCTGCGGCATCCTTGTCCGCCAGTCGCGCTGGATCGACCGCGCCATGCGGATAGCGTCCGAGCGCCACGATATCTTTCGCGGGCAGCGGCCAGTGCACTTGATGGCCCTGCGACAGATAGGCGAAACGCCGTGCGCGTTCCTGGAGCGAGAGCGAGAGCAGCAAGTCACCGCCGATTTCGACCGTCCCCTGAGATGGCAGCAGTCCGGCGAGAGCTCGCAGCAACGTGGTCTTGCCCGCGCCATTCGGTCCGACCAGCGCGACGAGATGTTTGCCCGACAGCGTGAGCGAGACGTCATGCAGGACGGCCCGGCTTCCGAGGCTGACAGACAATGACGATGCAGCGAGAAGGACGGCCTCGCTCATGCGACGCCTCCGCTCAATGCGCGACGTTCGCGGACGATCAGGTACAAAAAGAACGGCACGCCGATCAGTGCGGTCAGAACGCCCACCTTGACGTCCGATGTCGAAGGAATGATCCGCACCGCGATATCGGCGGCAAGCAGCAGCGCCGCGCCGGTCAGCGCGCTCGGCGCCAACAGCCGCCCCGGATCGTAACCGATCAGCGGCCGCATCAGATGCGGCGCGACCAAGCCGATGAAGCCGATCGCGCCGGCTACCGCGACCGCGCCACCGACGCCGAGCGCGACGCCAAGGATGACCAGCAGCCGCAAGCGGCCGACATGAACGCCCAGGCTCTGCGCGGTTTCCTCGCC
>JBQCIZ010000764.1:0-4456 GCA_051953235.1 Nitrobacter sp.
CAGGCCTATATCCGCCAGCTCGCGCTCTATCGCGCGGTGCTCGGCAAGCTCTACCCCGACCGGCCGGTCAAAGCGGCGCTGCTCTGGACCGAAACACCTGAAATGATGGAGATTTCAGGCTCCGCTCTGGACGCGGAGCTGGCCGCCATCATCTCCGTGTGAGGAACCTTGACCCGGCAAGGTCGCGTTCATAGGTTGGACAGCATGATCTCCCGCGCGATTCTTTCACAGCGCGCATCACGGATGTAACGAGGTATTCCATGGCTGTTGGCAAGGTTTCGGACGCCGATTTCGAATCGGAAGTGCTCAAGGCAAATGGCCCGGTCGTGGTCGATTTCTGGGCCGAGTGGTGCGGTCCCTGCCGCATGATCGCGCCCGCGCTCGACGAGATCGCCGGCGCCATGGGTGACAAGGTCAAGATCGTCAAGCTGAACGTCGACGAGAGCCCGAAGACGGCCTCGAAATACGGCGTGATGTCGATCCCGACCCTGATGATCTTCAAGGGCGGCGAGATGGCCTCGCGTCAGGTCGGCGCCGCGCCGAAGCAGAAACTGCAGCAGTGGATCAACGGCGCGGTGTGATTTTCTGCGCTTTTTGAATTTTTGCGAACGGCCGGCGCTCGACTCGCCGGCCGTTTTTGTTTGCTGGCGCGTTTGAGCAGCTTTCGTCATGCCCGGACTTGATCCAGGCATCCATCTTCTTTGAAGATTGATGGATTACCGGATCGAGCCCGGCAAAGACGAGGGAAAGAAATCAGCCCGGCAGTGTGCCGTTCTCCCCGAGTACGTGACCCGCGAGATAGAGCGATCCCGCGATCAGGATGCGCGGCGGAATTTCGTAAGCCAGCCGCGACAGCGACTGTAGCGCCGCCGCGACGTTTGGCGCGGCTTCGACGCGCATGCCGAGCGCGCGCACTGCATCCGCCAGCACGTCCGGCGGCATCGCATTCTCCGTATCCGGAATCGGCACGACGATGATGTGACGGGTCAGCCCGGCGAAATTGACGAGAAAGCCTTTCGCATCCTTGTTGCCCATCATGCCAACGATCAGCACCAGCGGCCGCGACACCCGTTCCTCGAGATCGCCGAGCGCCGCCGCCGCCACCCGTCCGCCATCGGCATTGTGGCCGCCGTCGAGCCACACCTCGGCATCGCGCGGCGCTTGATCGATGAGCTTGCCGGAGGTCAGCCGCTGCATCCGCGCCGGCCACTCGGCACCGGTGACGCCGCGCTCATAGGCCGCGTTATCGATCCTGAACAGCGTCTGCGTCCGCAGCGTCGCGATCGCGAGTCCGGCATTGTCGAACTGATGCCGCCCGAACAGCCGTGGCGCGGCGAGATCGAGCAGGCCACGCTCGTCCTGATAGACCAGCCGCCCACGCTCGACGCTGACGTGCCAGTCCTGGCCTGCGGCATGCAACGGGCTGTGCATCTGCTTCGCCCGCTGCTCGATGACGGCCTGCGCTTCCGGCAACTGCTCGGCGGAGATTACGGGCACGCCGCGCTTGATGATACCGGCCTTCTCGCCAGCAATCTGGATCAGCGTGTTTCCGAGAAACTCGATGTGATCGATTCCGATAGGCGTGATGACGCAGGCAAGCGGCGTCTCGACAACATTCGTACTGTCGAGGCGGCCGCCGAGTCCGACCTCCAGCAGCAGCACGTCGGCAGGCACCTTCGCGAACAGCAGAAACGCCGCCGCGGTCTTCATCTCGAATTCGGTGATCGGCTCGCCGCCATTGGCGCGTTCGCATTCGAGAAGCGCATCGCGCAACGCATCGTCGCCGACCAATGTGCCCGCCAGCCGCACGCACTCGTTGAGCCGCACCAGATAGGGCGATGTATAGACATGCACCTTCAGGCCCGCCGCCTCGAGGATCGCGCGCAGATACGCGACCGTCGATCCCTTGCCGTTGGTGCCAGCAACGTGGATCACCGGCGGCAGCTTGCGCTCGGGATGGTCGAGCCGCGCCAAGATGCGCTGCATGCGATCAAGCGTGAGATCGATCTTGTTCGGATGCAGCTTCGACACCCGCGCGACGACGTCGCCGAGCGGCGGCTGGACGGACGGATCTGCGCTCACGCGTGAGGCGCAGCGGCCGCTGGTTCGGCGGCAGATGTCGGTGCTGCGGCAGCCGGCGTGATGGACGGCTTGATCGCGTCAATCGCAGGCGCCTTGGTCAGCAACCGGCACAGCCGCGCCAGCGTCGCGCGCAGGTCGTGGCGATGCACCACCATGTCCACCATGCCGTGGTCCTTCAGATACTCGGCGCGCTGGAAGCCGTCCGGCAATTTTTCGCGGATGGTCTGCTCGATGACGCGCGCGCCGGCAAAGCCGATCAGCGCGCCGGGCTCCGCGATCTGGATATCGCCGAGCATCGCATAGGACGCCGTGACGCCGCCGGTGGTGGGATTAGTCAGCACCACGATATAGGGCTGGCCGGCCTCGCGCAGCATCTGCACCGCGACGGTCGTCCGTGGCAACTGCATCAGCGACAGGATGCCTTCCTGCATCCGCGCGCCGCCGGAGGCCGCGAACACGATGAACGGGCATTTCTTCTCGACCGCGAGTTCGAGCCCGCGCACGATGGCCTCGCCCGCCGCCATGCCGAGCGAGCCGCCCATGAAATCGAAATCCTGCACCGCGACGACCACGCCCGCGTTTTCGAGCTTGCCGAAACCGACCTTCACCGAGTCATTCAGTCCGGTCTTGGCCCGCGCATCCTTGATGCGGTCGACATATTTGCGCTCATCACGGAATTTCAGCGGATCGGCCGCGACCTCGGGCAACGCAATGTCATACCAGGTCTCGTTGTCGAAGATCGACTTCATCCGCGCATTCGCGCCCATGCGCATATGATAGTTCGAGCCGGGGATGACGAACTGGTTGCTCTCGACGTCCTTGTAGAACACGAGTTGCCCGGTATCCGGACACTTGATCCAGAGATTTTCCGGGGTTTCGCGCTTGAGAATGCTGCGAATCTTGGGCCGGACAACGTTGGTCAACCAGTTCATGGTCTGCTCCGAATCGCACTGCGCCTGTGGCGCATCGCTCCTGAATATATGGCCGCCCCGGAAAGACCCGGCAATGGCAGATTCCAGAATAATATCACCCGCAATGGAGACTTATTCGGCGGCCTGCCGCGCCGACCGGACGCCGCCGGCCAGCGAAGCCACGAGATCGGCGACCGCGCCGACGGTTTTGGCGGTCGCCTTGCCGTCGGCATCGAGGCTTTTGGCCAATGCATCGACCAGCGCCGTTCCAACCACCGCGCCGTTGGCCCGCTCGGCGATGGCCTGCGCCGCCTCCGGTGTGCGGATGCCGAAACCAACGCAGACCGGCAGCGGCGTGTGGCGCTTGATGCGGGCAACCGCTGCGCCGACCGCGGACGAATCCGCCGCCGCGCTACCGGTGATGCCGGTGATCGAAACGTAGTAGACGAAGCCCGATGTGTTCGCGAGCACCGCGGGCAGACGCTTGTCGTCGGTGGTCGGCGTCGCGAGGCGGATGAAGTTCAGCCCGGCCTTCATCGCGGGAATGCACAACTCGGAGTCTTCCTCCGGCGGCAGATCGACAATGATAAGACCATCGACGCCGGCGGCTTTCGCGTCGGCAAGGAATTTGTCCACGCCGTAGATGTAGATCGGGTTGTAGTAGCCCATAAGCACGATCGGCGTCGCGGCCTCATCCTTGCGGAAGTCGCGCACCATCTGCAGCGTCTTCTTCAGGGTCATGCCCGCCTTCAGCGCGCGCAGGCCCGCGGCCTGAATCGACGGCCCGTCCGCCATTGGATCGGTGAAGGGCATTCCGATCTCGATGATGTCCGCGCCTGCCTTCGGCAGCGCCTTGACGATCGCAAGCGACGTCGCAGGATCTGGGTCGCCGGCCATCAGGAAGGTGACGAAGGCCGAGCGGCCCTGCTTCTGCAACTCGGCGAAGCGTGTGTCGATGCGCGTGGTCACTTCTTTCTGCCCTTCAAGATGTCGCCGACCTGCGGCACGTCCTTGTCGCCGCGGCCCGAAAGATTGACCACCATGAGATGATCCTTCGGCCGCTGTGGCGCGAGGTCCATGACGCGTGCGATGGCATGCGCCGATTCCAGCGCCGGGATGATGCCCTCAAGCCGCGACAGCAGTTGAAACGCGGCGAGCGCTTCCTCGTCGGTCGCGGAGATGTATTTGACCCGGCCGGTCTCGTGCAGCCACGAATGCTCCGGCCCGATGCCGGGATAGTCGAGACCCGCCGAGATCGAGTGCGCATCCTGGATCTGACCGTCGTCGTCCATCAGGAGATAGGTGCGGTTGCCGTGGAGCACACCGGGCCGTCCGCCGGTGAGCGATGCGGCATGCAGCTTGTCGAGCCCGTGGCCCGCCGCTTCGACACCGAAAATTTCAACGGAAGGATCGTCGAGAAACGGATGAAAGAGACCCATGGCATTGGAGCCGCCGCCGATGCA
>JBQCIZ010000765.1:0-2865 GCA_051953235.1 Nitrobacter sp.
TTCCAGCCGATCCATTCCTTGAAGCCGCGCTGGAGCGCGGTCAGCAGCCGATGCATTCGTCCTCCCGGCAAGGTGGCACGTTTCGAGCCGATTGGAGAGATGGGTGGCAAGCGGCCGTTCCGTTACTCATAACTCATACGCGAAAAAGCCATAGGACAAAAACGCTTCGTTGGGCAGTCCTTGACAAGACGGCGTTATGCCTCTGCAGCGTGTCATCCGCCGTTCATATATCCATCGGGAAATGCGATTGACACGTCGGGAAAAAACGATGGATGCGGTCGCCGCGTCCGTCCCGAGCGCCGATCGCGTCCGCCTCCATATAGGCACAAAACATCCGCTGTTCCATGGCCGATTTGCCGTTTCGCAGGAACATCGGTGCGCATCGCCGGTTAGCGCAGGCATCCGCAATCGGACAGTTCTGGTCATCCGCGACAAGACGGCGGAGGCCGGTCTGTTCCCAGTCATGAGGATCGAGACGATGGGACTGTTTACCAAAGACATCAAAACAATGGACGACCTGTTCGTGCACCAGCTTCAGGACATTTATTACGCAGAGAAACAACTCGTGAAGGCGCTGCCGAAGATGGCCGACAAGGCGAGCGATCCCGTGCTGAAGCAGGGCTTTCTGACCCACCTCGAGGAAACCAAGGGTCACGTGAAGCGGCTCGAGCAGGTGTTCCAGATGCACGGCGCCGAAATCAAGGCGGTCGATTGTCCGGCGATCGACGGGATCATCGAGGAGGCCGATGAGGTGACGGGCGAGGTCGCGGACAAGTCGGTGCTGGACGCCGCGCTGATCAATGCCGGTCAGGCCGCCGAGCACTACGAGATCACGCGCTACGGCAGCCTGATCGCGTGGGCGAAGCAACTCGGCCGCAGCGATTGCGCGGCCGTCCTGCAGAAGACCCTCGACGAGGAGAAGTCGACCGACAAAAAGCTGACGACGCTCGCCGAGAGCAAGATCAACCTGCGCGCCGCGAGCTAGCAGCCCGCGCCGGCATGGGCCGAAAAAAGCGCCGCGCGATTTGCGCGGCGCTTTTTGGTGACGGTTGCTGACATAATTCGATCCGTATCGAAGCGTTGCAGGAAACGGCGCGTGATCTGAAACGTTCACAACTGACACTTTGCGCCGCGGCGCCGTGTCACGATCGTTCAGAGGTGACCCATGCACGCAACGTCCTTTTCGCCGCCCGATGAACAGGCGATGTCCAGGCACACCCAACGCCGCGGATCCTCACGCCTGCGCGCGGAGTCGCGCAGCACTTAGCGATCGGGATAGACATAAGAATCAGGTTCCATACCCAGTTTGTGCTGGACGCCGGCCCCGATCTTTCGCAAGACAGTGGTTCATCGCGAGAGGACACAGGTTGACGGATATTGCCGGACGGGCCGCGCGCGAGACGACCTTCCAGGCACTGCGGCTGCCGCATCCCGTTGCGGTGAGCGCCCGCCAGATCAACTGGCGCTACGTGACCGCGGTCGGAACCTATCACTTGCTGGCCTTGCTGGCGTTCAATTCGTGGTTCTTCAGCTGGACCGGCGTCGTGCTCGCCATCGCGGGCGTCTACGTGTTCGGCGCACTCGGTATCAATCTGTGTTATCATCGGTTGCTGAGCCATCGCAGCTTCAGTTGTCCGCTGTGGCTCGAGCATACATTTGCGATCATCGCGGTATGCTGCGTCGAGGATACGCCCGCGCGCTGGGTGGCCACCCATCGCCAGCATCATCATCGTGCCGACGATCAGCCCGATCCGCATAGCCCGCTGGTCAGCCTGTTCTGGTCCTATATGGGCTGGCTGTTCATCGAGAACACCGACCTCAGCCGCGCAGTCGGCTACGACCGCTATGCGCGCGATATCGTCCGCGACAAATTCTACAGGTGGATCGAGCGCTTTGTGGTCTGGATCACGCTGGCGCAGTCGGTGATGTATTTCGCCGCGGGCTGTCTCGCTGGACTACTGCTCGGCGAAACCGCCAGCGGCGTGCTGCAATTCGGCGCCAGCGTCTGGCTGTGGGGCGTCGTCGTCAGGACTGTTCTGGTGTGGCATGTGACGTGGTGCGGAAATTCATTTCCCCATCTGTTCGGCTACCGCAACTATGAAACCGGCGACAACAGCCGCAACAACGCCTGGGTCGCGATCATCACCAGCGGCGAGGGATGGCACAACAATCATCACGCCGAACCGAATTCGGCTACCAACCAGCGGCACTGGTGGGAAATCGATCTGACTTACCAGGTATTGCGATTGCTGGTTCTGCTGGGACTGGCGTGGGACGTCCAGTTGCCGCAGCGCAAGCCGTCGCCGGTGGCGAGAAAAGTGAGCTGAAAAATCTCAGCCCCTGCGCAGCGCAAAGTGTGCGCCGCAGAACGCCATCACCGTGCCAAGAACGAGCGCGGCGAGGCCGCCGAGCATCCCCGCGACGGTCGGCACCGCGCTCGGCGCCGAGGCAGCCTGGCCAACACCCGCCAGCACCAGCACGCCGACCGCGATCAGGAATTGCCGCATCCGGTTGGGTATCCGTCCCGACGCTGCGCTGTGCATCAGCGTTGCGACGAAATAGCCGCCGGAAAACCCGACTGTGGCAATCAGCCACCACGCGATCGCGGCGCCGGCCGGCATGAATTCCTTCGAATCCGAGCGCCAGAGGCCACCGAGATCGAGGCCATATCGCGCGCCGAGCATGTGCACGGCGAGCGCGAGCAACATGCCCGACACCATGGCACCCCCGAGAATCAGGTGGCGCGGAAAATATGTCGTTTCAGCCATCGCCGATTTGTAGGATAGAACGCGCATGGCCTGCAAGCGAACCGCTTGCGCCGGATCGTGAAGGATAGCCGATCGTGTCAGAGCCGCCCGCGTCGTC
>JBQCIZ010000766.1:0-4894 GCA_051953235.1 Nitrobacter sp.
CCGTCCCCGGCGGTTCTACAGCGGTTGAATCCGTTGGATATATTTGATATGTTGCATAACAATTATCAAATATAATCTCAAGGCCCGCAACGATACCGCGAGGCTTTTTCAATCTACCGGGATTGCGAGCACCAGGCGATGACTGTTTCCAAGACCCCTGCGCTGGACCTCACCAAGGCGGTGCGCGGCTCGCCGCCTGCCGATGCCAGCGAGGGCGACGCGATCAGGCTCGGCGAATTGTCGGAGCTGCTCGGTTATTCCCTGAAGCGCGCGCAGTTGAAGGTATTCGACGACTTCATCCGCTGCGTCGCGCCACTGCAATTGACGCCGGCGCAATTCTCGGTGCTGTTGCTGCTGGAACGCAATCCCGGCCGCAACCAGACCGAAATCGCTAGCACGCTCGGCATCCTGCGTCCGAATTTCGTGTCCATGCTCGACGGTCTCGAAAGCCGCGAACTGTGCGTGCGGATGCGCTCCACCAACGATCGCCGGTCCCACGTGCTGATGCTGACCGACAAGGGCCGTTCCATCCTGGCGCGTGCCAGAAAACTCGTCGTCTCCAAGCACGAGGCACGGCTCAACGAGGTTCTTGGGCCGGAGAATCGTATCGCACTGCTCGCCATGCTCGACAAGATCGCGCGCGATTTCTGAGCCTTCGTGATTCCGGGCTCGTCCACAGATGCGCAATTGCGTATCGGGAAATGACGGCGCGTTTATCTACGCTTCTACTCTCTATCCACCAAAATCACCCTGACGTCATTGACGTTGGTGAGGGTTGGACCGGTCAGCAGCAGATCGCCGGTGGTGGCGAAAAAGCCCGTGGCATCGTTGTTGGCGAGGTAGGCGGCCGGATCGAGGCTTTGCCGGCGCATTTCCGCGAAGGTGTTGCCATCGATGATCGCGCCCGCGGGATCGGATGCGCTGCCGGCACCGCCGTCGGCGCCGTCGGTGTCGGCTGCCAGCGCGGAAATGCTCGGCGTGTCCTTCAGTAGCGCCGCGAGCGACAACGCGTATTCCTGATTGGGACCACCCCGGCCGCTGCCGCGCACGGTCACGGTGAGTTCGCCGCCGGACAGGATCGCAAGTTTCTTGCCGTGCGACCGCGCTTCCAGCGCGAGCTTCGCATGATCGGCAGCGACGTCGCGGGCCTCACCCTCGAGGTCGGCGCCGAGATCGAGCACCTCGTAGCCGGCCTCGCGCGCAATTTTGACGGCGGCATCGAGCGATTGCTTCGGGCGGGCGATGATCTCGAAGCGTGCCCGCGCGAACGCGGCATCGCCAGGCTTGCAGCTTTCATTCGCCGGATCGTTCAGCGCGCGGACGACAGCCTCGTCGAGCGTGAGGCCGTAGCGGGCGACGAGCGCGCGCGCATCCGCCAGCGTGGTCGGGTCGGGCACGGTCGGGCCCGAAGCGATGGCGGAAGGCTCATCGCGCGGTACGTCGGAAATGGCCAGTGTGACGATGGCGTTCGCGCGCGCACCGGCCCGCGCCAGCCGCCCGCCCTTGATCCGCGACAGATGCTTGCGCACGGTATTGACCTCGCCGATCGGAGCGCCGGAGCGCAGCAGCGCGCGGTTGACCTGCTGCTTCTGGGCAAAACCAATCCCGTCGACCGGCGCGATCCAGTTCGCCGAGCCGCCGCCCGACAACAGCACCAGCAGCAGATCGTCGGCGGTCGCAGTCGCCGCGAGTTTCAGGCTGGCATCGGCGCCGCGCAGGCCCGCTTCGTCGGGAACGGGGTGACCGGCTTCGATCACCTCGATGCGGCGGGTTGGTACGCCATGGCCGTGACGTGTGGTGGCGATGCCGGTCAGCCGCGCCGGATCGAGACCCGCAGTGTCGAGGTAATGGCGCTCCGCGGCGGCGGCCATGGCGGCGGCGCTCTTGCCGGCGGCGAGGCAGATCACGCGGCCTTTCGGCGCGGGCGGCAAATGTGCGCCAAGGATGCTGTCAGGGTGAGCGGCGGCGACGGCCGCATCGAAGACGGAGCGCAACAGCTTGCGGTGATCGGACATCGGCAATGATCTTGTGAACCTGTGACACGAAGCGGCCGGTTATCGGTCAAATCGCGCCATAAGAAAACCCCCGCGTTCTCACGCGGGGGCCTGGTTTCAGGATCTTGCGCCCAGTATGGGCGAGTCGATCGCAACTAGCCGCTGACGTCGGCGCTGATCACATCGCCGAACAGCTCCCACTTCTCGCCCTTGAACTTCATCAGCTTGAGCGATGCAATCGGCGCGAAGTCGGTTGCGCTTGTGTTGATCTTGATACCCGGCAGCAACGTTCCGAGCTCGAAGTCCTTGAGGCTTGCCGCCTGCTTCATGACGTTGGCGCGGGTGAGGTTGTCACCGCACTGCGTCAGAACCTTCACCAGCGTCTGCGCGACGCTGTAGCCGACGACTGTGCCGCCATCGAGCACGTTGCCCTCGGGGAAGTCTTTCTTCATGAAGGCATAGAACGCCTCCATGCCGGGATCCTTGTTCCACTGCGGATCGGATGCATCCTTCAGATATGCAGCGGAAATGATGTCCTGCGAGTTCTCGTAACCCGCCGGCTTGATGACGCTGCCGACCGATGCAGAAACGTTGTTGAGGAAGTGCGTCGGCTTCCAGCCGATCTCGGCGATTTTCTTGATCGCCTGGGCCGCGAATTTCGGCGTCGTGATATTGATGAACACGTCGGCGCCGGAAGCCTTCAGCTTGACGATGTGATTGTCGATGGTCGGTTCGGAGGTTTCGTAGCTCTCCTGCGCCACGATCATGGTCTTGGCCTTGGCGCCGAGACCGTCGACCAGGCCCTTGAGATAATCCTTGCCGTAATCGTCGTTCTGATAGAGCACGGCGATCTTGGCGTTGGGCATGTTCTTCATAATGTACTTGGCGTAGATGCGCGTCTCGGCCTGGTAGCTCGGTTGCCAGCCCATGGTCCAGGGGAAGTTCTTCGCATCGTTCCACTTGGTGGCGCCGGTGGCGACGAACAGTTGCGGCACCTTCTTGGCGTTCATGTATTTGTGGATCGCCGTGTTCGGCGGCGTGCCGAGCGAGTTGAAGATCAGAAGGACCTCGTCGCTCTCCACAAGCTTGCGAGCCTGCTCCACCGTCTTCGGCGGGCTGTAGGCGTCGTCGTAGCTGATGAAGTTGATCTTGCGGCCGTTGATGCCGCCCTTGTCGTTGATCATCTTGAAATAGGCAGCTTCGGTTTTGCCGATCACGCCGTAAGCGGAAGCCGGTCCGCTATAGGGCATGATATTGCCGACCTTGATTTCGGTGTCGCTGGCGCCGGTGTCGTATTTTTTTTGCGCAAGGGCGGCACCGCTGACCGCCATACTGAAGGCGGCAACCAGCGAAAGGGTCGCGACTCGCGATCCGTTAAAGGACATTTCTGATCTCCCTGATTGATTATGATCGATTGTGCGTGTTTTTATTGGGAGGTCCTGCCTCCGGTTCCGATTGAATACCTTTTCGGGAGCACCGGCAAATTAAATGCCCCTGCGACAAAAGTCGCAGGGGTCCAGTCGTTCTGAGCCAATTTTGCCAGGCGGATCAAAGCATAATCCGCCGGACGGAAATCAGCCGCCGACATCTGCGCTGATGATCTCGCCGAAGCGATGCCAGGTGTCGCCCTTGAAGCTCTCAAGCTGCAATTGCGACAACGGGGCGAAGTCACTGGCGCTGGTGCTGATCTTCACACCTGGCAACAGGCCGCCAAGCTCGAGATTTTTCATGCTCGCAGCCTGCTTCATGACGTTGGCTCGCGTCAGGTTGTCGCCGCATGCCTTGAGCACGTGCACCATGGTCTGGGCCACCGTATAGCCGTACATCACCGACGCATCCGCCCGGTTGGCCTCCGGATAATACTTGTCGAGGAAGGTATTCCATCCCTTCATCCCGGCATCGTCCTTCCATTGCGGATCGGTCGGATCCTTGAGGTAGGCGGACGAGATGATGCCTTGGGCGTTGTCAAAGCCGGCAGGCTTGATGACACTGCCGATCGATGCCGAGACGTTGTTCAGGAAGTGCGTCGGCTTCCAGCCGATCTCGGCAATCTTCTTGATCGCTTGCGCCGCGAACTTTGGTGTCGAGATATTGACGAACACATCGGCGCCGCTCGCCTTCAGCTTGACGATATGGCTGTCGATTGTTGGCTCGGAGGTCTCGTAGCTTTCCTCCGCGACGATCATGGTTTTGGCCTTGGAGCCGAGGCCATCGAGCAAGCCCTGCAGGTAGTCCTTGCCGTAATCGTCGTTCTGATAGAGCACGGCGATCTTGGCGTTTGGCATGTTCTTGAGGATGTACTTCGCGTAGATACGTGTCTCGCTCTGGTAGTTGGGTTGCCAGCCCATGGTCCAGGGGAAGTCTTTCGGGTCGTTCCATTTGGTGGCGCCCGTGGCGACGAACAGTTGCGGCACCTTTTTGCCGTTCATGTATTTGTGAATCGCCGAATTCGGTGGCGTGCCGAGCGAGTTGAAGATCAACAGAACCTCATCGCTCTCCACCAGTTTGCGGGCCTGCTCGACGGTCTTCGGCGGGCTGTAGGCATCGTCATAGCTGATGAACTTGATCTTGCGGCCGTTGATGCCGCCTTCCGAATTGATCTTGTTGAAGTACGCCGCTTCGGTCTTGCCGATCACGCCGTAGGCGGACGCTGGTCCGCTATAGGGCATGATGTTGCCGATCTTGATCTCGGTGTCGCTGGCACCGGTGTCGTATTTCTTCTGGGCGAGGGCACCGCTGGTCGTGGCGGTGAACACGAGAAAGGCAGCCGACAGGGTTGCCAGCCGCATCTGCAATACGGGCATTGTTGTCTCCCTGATTTCGTTGCGAATGTGTCGTGTTTTTGATTGGAGGCTCTTTGGCCTCGGCCGGAAGTGAATACCCTTTGCGGGGCGCCATCA
>JBQCIZ010000767.1:0-3682 GCA_051953235.1 Nitrobacter sp.
CCCGACACGATGCCGTGGGAGATCATCTGGAACACGCCGCCGGCGACGCCCTGCATGGTGCCGGCGAAGATGCCCATGGTCACGAAGCCCATATGCGCGACCGACGAATAGGCGATCAGCTTCTTCATGTCCTCCTGCATCAGCGCCACCAGCGAGGTGTAGACGATGGCGATGGTGGAGAGCGTGAAGATCAGCGGCGCGAAATCATGCGACGCCAGCGGGAACATCGGCAGCGAGAAGCGCAGGAAGCCGTAGCCGCCCATCTTCAGGAGGATCGCCGCGAGAATAACCGATCCCGCGGTCGGGGCCTCCACGTGTGCGTCCGGCAGCCAGGTGTGGACCGGCCACATCGGCATCTTGACCGCGAAGGACGCAAAGAACGCCAGCCATGCCCATGTCTGCAAGTTGCGCGGCACCGCCGTATGCATCAGCGTCGGAATGTCGGTCGTGCCGGCATTCCAGTAGAGCGCCATGATCGCGAGCAGCATCAGCACCGAGCCGAGCAGCGTATAGAGGAAGAACTTGAAGCTCGCATAGACCCGGCGCGGGCCGCCCCAGACACCGATGATCAGGAACATCGGGATCAGGCCGCCCTCGAAGAAGAGATAGAACAGCACCAGATCGAGCGCCGAGAAGGTGCCGACCATCAGCGTTTCCAGCACCAGGAACGCCATCATGTATTCCGGGACGCGCTGCGTGATCGCCTTCCAGCTCGCGATGATGCAGAACGGCAACAGCGCCGTCGTCAGGATCACGAACGGCAGCGAAATGCCGTCGACGCCCATGTGATAGCGAATGCCGGTCGCGAGCCAGTTTGTCTTTTCGACGAACTGGAAGTCGGTGCTGGTGGGATCGAAGCGCGCGATCAGGATCAGCGACACCGCGAAGGTGACGATGGTGGTCCACAGCGCGATCCAGCGCGCGGTGCGGTTGGCGGCTTCGTCGCCGCCGCGCGCCAGCAGCCAAACCAAGAGGGCCCCGAGCAGCGGCAGGAACGTGACGACGGAAAGAATTGGCCAGGTCGTCATCTTACTGGCCTCCCACGCCGAACATGAACCAGGTGATCAAGCCGGCGACGCCGATCAGCATCGCGAAGGCATAGTGATAGAGGTAGCCGGTCTGCAGCTTGACGACATTGCGGGTGACATCCAGCACCCGCGCCGAGACGCCGTCGGGACCGAAACCATCGATGACGAAGCCATCGCCCTTCTTCCACAGGAAGCGGCCGATCCACTTGGCGGGCCGCACGAAGATCAGGTCGTAGAGTTCGTCGAAATACCATTTGTTGAGCAGGAACTGGTAGAGCATCTGGTGCTGACGCGCGAGCTCGACCGGCAGATACGGCCGGCGGATGTAGAACAGCCACGCGATCACAAATCCCAAAATCATCATCGCCGTCGGCATGAAGCCGATCCACTCGGGAATATGATGCATCTCCTCGATAATTCCGGGATGCATCTTCACGGATTCCCGGAAGAACTCCTCGATGCCGTGGCCTGCGAACAACTCCTTGAACGGGAAGCCCGCGAGGATCGAACCAGCCGCGAGGACTCCGATCGGGATCAGCATCCAGATCGGGCTCTCGTGCGCGGCCTCGTAATGCTTGCGGTCATGCGGCTCGCCGTGGAACGTCTTGAAGATCAGGCGCCACGAATAGAACGACGTCAGACCTGCCGCGACCACCGTCATCAGGAAGCCGTAGAATGCGAAGGGATTATGCGACACGAACGCGGATTCGATGATCGCATCCTTGGAGAAATAGCCGGCGGTCAGCGGGAAGCCCGTCAGCGCCAGCGTGCCGATCACCATCACGATGTAGGTGTAGGGAATCTTGTCCTTCAATCCGCCCATGTTGCGGATGTCCTGCTCGTGATGCATCGCGTAGATCACCGAGCCGGAGCCCAGGAACAACAGCGCCTTGAAGAAGGCGTGCGTGAACAGGTGGAACATGCCAACAGAATAGGCCCCTGCCCCCATCGCCACGAACATGTAGCCGAGCTGCGAGCAGGTCGAATACGCGACGATACGCTTGATGTCGTTCTGCACGAGACCGATGGTCGCGGCAAAGAACGCGGTGGTCGCACCGATGAACATCACGAAGGCCTGCGCGTTGGGTGCAAGCTCGAACAAAGGCGACAGCCGCGCCACCATGAAGACACCAGCGGTCACCATGGTCGCGGCATGGATCAGCGCGGACACCGGCGTCGGGCCCTCCATCGCGTCCGGCAACCAGGTGTGCAGCAGGAACTGGGCCGATTTACCCATCGCGCCCATGAACAGCAACAGGCAGGTCAGCGTCAGGGCGTCGACATTCCAGAACAGGAAGTGGATCGTCTTGCCGGTCAGGCCGGGAGCCGCGCTGAAGATGGTGTCGAAATCGGTCGAGCCGATCAGCATGAACACCGCGAAGATGCCGAGCGAGAAGCCGAAGTCGCCGACGCGGTTGACTACGAAGGCCTTGATCGCCGCCGCATTCGCCGTTGGTTTCTGGTACCAGAACCCGATCAGCAGATAGCTCGCGAGACCGACACCCTCCCAGCCGAAGAATAGCTGCACGAGGTTGTCCGAGGTCACCAGCATCAGCATCGCGAAGGTGAACAGCGACAGATAGCCGAAGAAGCGCGGCCGGTTCGGATCCTCGTCCATGTAGCCGATGGAATAGAAATGGACGAGCGACGACACCGTGGTGACGACGACGAGCATCACGGCTGTCAGCGTATCGACCCGCAGCGACCACGCGACCTGAAGGTCACCGGAGTTGATCCATGGCATCAGCGCAATACGGATGTCGTGGTGCATGAAGCCGACATCGACAAAATTGATCCATGACAGCGCCGCCGAAACGATCAGCAGGCCAGTCGTGATCAGTTCCGCCGCGCGCGAACCAGCCGCAGCCGGCTCGACCGGACTGTGGCCATGATCGTCGTGCCCGTGATCGTCATGGGCATCGGATGCGTGCGCATGGCCGTGATCATGACCATCGCCGTGACCTTCCACGGTGTCGCCGCTGGGATTGCGTGCATGAGCACCGGTCAGCGCGATCAATCCGGCGAGGATCGCGCCGATCAGCGGCAGAAAGACTATTGCCTGGATCATGACGCTTGCTAGCCCTTCATCAGATTGACGTCTTCAACCGCGATCGAACCGCGGTTGCGGAAATACACCACGAGAATGGCGAGCCCGATGGCCGCTTCCGCCGCGGCCACCGTCAGCACCAGCAACGCGAAGACCTGGCCGACGATATCGCCGAGGAACGTGGAGAACGCGACAAGGTTGATGTTCACCGCGAGCAGGATCAGCTCCACCGACATCAGGATGATGATGATGTTCTTGCGGTTGAGAAAGATGCCGAGGATGCCGAGCGTAAACAGGATCGCAGCGACCGCCAGATAATGTCCGAGCCCGATCGTCATTTCACCCACTCCGCCGCGTCCGCGTCCTGCAAGCCCTGCCCCGACGCGACCTTGCGCACGTGCATCGCGATCTCGGGCGTCCGCGCGTTCTGGACGTTGATGTCCTGACGCTTGACGTTCACCTTATGCCGCAGCGTCAGCACGATGGCGCCGATCATCGCCACCAGCAGCACGAGACCCGCGAGCTGGAAGTAATGAATGTATTTCGTATAGAGCACGAGGCCGAGCGCCTCGGTGTTGCTGACGTTGGCCGGGATGGCGGCGGTGAT
>JBQCIZ010000768.1:0-3011 GCA_051953235.1 Nitrobacter sp.
CGACGTCGTGATGCCCGAGATGGACGGACCGACGTTGCTGCGCGAGATGCGCGGCCGCAATCCCGATCTCAAGATCATCTTCGTGTCGGGTTATGCCGAAGAGGCCTTCGACAAGAGCCTGCCGGAGAACGAGCAGTTCGCTTTCCTGGCGAAGCCGTTTGCGCTCAGCGCGCTGATCGCCAAGGTCAAGGAGACCATGGCGCCGTCGTAGCTCTACCTGTCATGGCCGGGCTTCGTCCCGGCCATCCACGTCTTGCCTAGCTTCCAAAAAGACGTGGATGCCCGGCACAAGGCCGGGCATGACGAATTTCCAGACTGATGACGCTGTACCTGCTAACCGCCGGATCCATCGCGGCTGTCGCGCCGCAACGGGACAGCACCGGGTTGGACGGTGGCGGGGCGGCCGTGCATCGGCATTGCGCGGGCACGATGGCGCTCATCGTCGTAGAGCGCCGGCCGGTATTTGGCCTTTGCCTCGGTCATCGTCGCGCCGCGCCAGGCGGCCAGCATGATCAGCGCGGAACGTTCGCTGAGCACATCATAGAGGCGCGACAGCCGGTACACTGAGATGACGGATGTGCCGATCTCCGGATTGAGGAACAGCAGGATCTGCTGGAAGACCTTTGAGGACATGCCGAGCGCCTTAGCGGCGCAGGCGAGCGGCTCGCCGCCGGGGTCGCTCACCACCCGCTCGGCGATTCCGGCAGGAAGGATCAGCGTTTCCGAGAGCTCTGTCGTGAAATTCTCGACGTCGGATGCGAACGCCGCCATATGCAGCGTCTCAATGGCGCGTGCGGCGCGCGACGAATGAATCTGCGGCGAGGCCCGCAGCGGCGTGGTCGCAAGGTTATGCAAGATCAAGGCGCGATCCGCGGTGTTCGCATTGAAGAACATCTCGCTGACTTCAGCGGCGTCGCGCGGCTCCATCGGTAGCGTCGCGGCCGCGTTGGGCCTTGCCTCTTCGGCCGGCGGTGCGGGCTGCTGCTGTGGCGGGATGCTGCGGGCGAGCGGCCGGGATGCGGGAGCATGCAGCCGCAGTTGACTCATGATGGCCGCCGGCGTCCGAGGATAGATCGACAGCCGCGCGCGTACGGCGGCGCGGGTCGCATCATCGACCTGATCGATCAGGCGCGAGGTAAGCTCGACGAACTGCCGCTCCTCTTCGGCCGTGTGCACGCTGGTCTGCACATAGAGGTCGGTCAGCACCCGCAACAGGGTCGGCCGGATGTCAACGCCTTCCCGGCGGGACAGCGTCAGCAACCCGTCGAAACCGGGAAACATCGGAGGTGCGGTCATGTCGGCGTTACGCTTTTACGGAGGACAGCTTGTTCCTCAATCTAGCGCGGTTGCTTTAATGAGCCGTTAACCATGCCCGGTTCTAAATAATGACGCGTCGCTGCCACAATCGAGACAGCGGAGGACGCGAGGAGAGACTGGCTATGGGCACCGTTATTGAATTTCCGGCAGATGCGGCTTCGCGGCGCCTGGGATCAGCAATGGATCGCGCTCCGGATGAGGACATGGGAACGATCCTGATCCTGCCAGTCGTCCGAATCGATCGCGAGACCGACGAAACCAGCGGGGGGAGCGGCCCCGAAGAGGGCACCGCGCCCGGCCGCCGCCGCCGTCGTCGCGCACGCTCCTGACTCGCGGATACATTCCCGATGCCGGATAAGCCGCAGGCGACGCTGGCAGGCCAAAGGCTTTCACGCGTCTCCACCGTCGTTTTTGTCGCTCTCGCAGGAGCGACGCTCGCCGCATGCAGCGGCGGTGATTTCGGGCGTGTCCGTCAGGATGCGCTCAACGACGACATGCATCGCTGGATGGGTGCGGAGGCGACGGGAAGCATCGGTCAGCACGCATCGCGATTCCAGCTCACCGATACCGAACGCCAGTTGCGCGACCTCGCTTATCCGTTGATTGAGCCGCCGCATTCGCGGCCGGCCTGGAAGAGCGTGTTCGGCGACTACAAGCCGCTCGCGCCGCCGTGGCAGCAGAAGCCCGTGTTCGATCGCGCGGCCTATGGCCGGCAATTGATCGACGAGCCGCATCGGTCGGATGCGTCACGCTATGCGCAACTGATCGACGACGTTCGTGACGACATCACGCGGTTCGATCCATTCTTCAACACCGCACGGCAAGTCTTTGATCTCGACAGCAAACGCAACGCCAGCCTGAGGTTCGTCTCGGATCTCTCGCCGCGCGAACGTTCCGATGCCGTCGCGCGCATGGAAGAGAACACGCTGATCGTTCAGTGGGTGCAGCAGTGCCTCGAGCAACGGATTGCGTCTTACCGCTGGGCGCTCGAGCATCTCGTGGTTCAGGCGCCCGACAACATGGCGGCGGATGCCGATCGTCTGATCGGGCATCTCGCGGCGCTTGCGGCCAATCCACCGGTCGCCGCGCAACCGGTCGCCGGCCGCGCTTTGCGCACGCGCGGATAAGGCCCCCGACTATCCTTTCCCGCCCGGCTTCACCGCCGGCGGTTCGGTTTGCAGCCGGCATTTCGATGCGGCGAGCGTGGCTTGCGCCTGCGCCATCATGCCAGGCTCCGGCGCCATCGCCTTCAGCACGATCAGGCCGGTCGCCGACGGCGAGTCGATGATGAGCCGGTCCGCCGCCGTCACGTCCTCTTCCTCGGGAAGCGCGGCATGCTGGGCTTCGGTCATCAGATTGAGCTCGATCACCTTGCGTCCCGCCGAGCGATCGTTGATGGCGTAATAGGCGACGTCGCTGCGCGTGTAGAACGACACCGACGTATACGCCTGGCTGACCGGCACGGTCAGCTTGATCGACCCGTCCGACAGATCGTAACGGCAAACCGCGACGGCAAAGGCCGGGTCCATGAACGGCATCGGCGAGTGGCCCGGATCGGCCAGCGGCAGCGGCGTCACCGTGTTGAGTGCGGTCATCGCTGTGAGCCGCGAGTAGGCGTCCTGCGTGGCGATGCGCGGCAGCGCCAGCACGCTGACGAGATGCACGACCCCGCCCAGCAGGATGCCGCCGACGAT
>JBQCIZ010000769.1:0-3367 GCA_051953235.1 Nitrobacter sp.
AGCCGCGGAAACAGAGTGTAGACCCTCTCGAACGATTGGGCCGCGGTGGCTCTTGCGATCCGGAACGCGCCGAGCTGCAGGTTGTCCTCGACGTTCATGGTGCCGAACAGCTCGCGATGCTCAGGCACCAGCGACAGGCCGCTCGCGACGCGGTCCTCGATATCGAGACGGGTCATGTCCTCGCCGCCGAACGTCACGCGTCCCTTCATCGGCAGAACGCCCATGATCGCATTGAGCAGGGTGGTTTTACCAGCGCCGTTGGCGCCGATGATGGTGACGATCTGATTGGCGCCGACCTCGAGCGAGACCGAACGGACGGCCTCGACCTTGCCGTAGGAAATATGAACGTCGGAAACGGCGAGAAGCGGCACGCTCATGCCACGCCTCCGAGATAGGCCTTGATGACATCGGGATTCTTCATGATCGCCTGCGGGGTTCCTTCCGCGATCCGGGTGCCGAAATCGAGCACAACGATCCGGTCGGCGAGATCCATCACGAAGCCCATGTCGTGCTCAACCAAGAGTACCGACATGCCGCCGTCGCGCAGTTGCCGCAGCAATGCCGAGAGCCGCTGCTTCTCCATGTGACGGAGGCCTGCAGCCGGCTCATCGAGCAACAGCAGCATCGGATTGACGCACAGCGCGCGCGCGATCTCGACGATGCGCTGCTGGCCGAGCGACAGGCTGCCGGCGAGCTGGTCGATTTGGTCGCCGAGGCCGACGCGTTCGATCTGCCGCGCCGCTTCCGCGAGCAGGGCCGCCTCGTCGGCGCGGTCAAGCCGCAGCATGCTGGCGATTGCGCCGGAGCGGCCGCGCAGGTGCGCGCCGATGGCGACGTTCTCCAGCACCGTCATGTCGGGCACCAGCTTAACGTGCTGGAACGTGCGGGCGATGCCGAGCTGGGTGATGGCCTGGGGCGCCGCATCGACGATCGGCTGACCTGCGAACGTCACTTTTCCGCTCGTCGCCTTGAGGACGCCGGTGATGAGGTTGAAGGTTGTGCTCTTGCCGGCGCCGTTGGGGCCGATCAGCGCGAGAATCTCCCTCGCGCCGACATCGAAGCTCACGTCGTTGACGGCGGTGACGCCGCCGAACTGCTTGCGCGCGTTATCGATCCGCAACAGCGGTCCGGCCGGCGCCGCCACGCGTGCGGGCGCAGCCAGCGCGATCGAGGTGTCGGGATGCTGCGCCTTGTCCTTGAACGGCAGCAATCCAACGAGCCACGGCCAGACACCCCCTGGTGCGAGTTGCACCAGCGCCACCAGCATGATGCCGAATACGATGATCTCAAGCTGGCCCTGCCCGCCAAAGATCAGCGGCAGGTACCCTTGCAGCACTTCTTTCAGGATCACGACGATCGCCGCACCCAGCACGCCGCCCCAGACATAGCCTGCGCCGCCGACCACCGCGATGAACAGGTATTCGATGCCGGCCTGCGCGCCGAACGGCGTCGGCATCACCGAGCGCTGGAAATGGGCGTAGAGCCAGCCGGACAACCCTGCCAGTACGGCGGCGTGGATGAACACCAGCAACTTCGACCAGCTCGTTGCCACGCCAAAAGCCTCCGCTGCGATGTGGCCGCGGCGTAGCGCGCGGATACCGCGCCCGGTGCGCGAGTCCAGAAGATTCAGCGTCAGGATCGCGGACGCGATCACGGCGAACCAGATCGCATAGTAGATCGAACCCGCGTCGAGCATCCGGTAGCTGCCGATCTGAAGCGGCGGGACGCGGCCGATGCCGTCGTTGCGGCCGAGGAATTCGAGCTTGCTGAACAGATAATAGAGGCCGATGCCCCAGGCGATTGTGCCGAGAGGAAGGTAGTGGCCGGACAGGCGGACGGTGACGATGCCGAGGAGGACGGCGGCAATGCCGCTGACAACAAGCGAGGCCGGCAGCGAGAGCCATGGCGACAGGCCGTATTGCGTGGTCAGCACTGCCGTGGTGTAGGCGCCGAAGCCGCAGAATGCGGCTTGCCCGAACGAGGTGAGGCCGCCGACGCCGGTCAGCAGCACGAGGCCCATCGCCACCAGCGCGGCGAGGCCGATGTTGTCGAGCAGCACGATCCAGTACGGCGGCATTTCCGGAATCAGCGGAAGCGCGGCCATGACGATGGCGAAGATGGCGATCGATAGGCGCTGGGACATCGCGGTCAATCCTGTTCCTCTTCGACCTCGGGCGCTGCGAGCGAGCGCAGCACGAGGACGGGAAGGATCAGCGTGAAAACGATGACCTCCTTGAAGTTGCTGGCGTAGAACGACGAGAATGCTTCGACGATGCCGACGCCGAGCGCTGCGACCGCGGTGACGGGATAGCTGATGAGGCCGCCGATGATGGCGGCGATGAAACCTTTCAGTCCGATCATGAATCCCGTGTCGTAATAGAGCGTCGTGATCGGGACGATTAGGATGCCGGAGAGGGCGCCGATCACCGAGGCCAGCAGGAACGCCAGTTGCCCCGACAGCGAGGTGCGGATGCCGACGAGCCGTGCGCCAAGCCGGTTAACGGCTGTGGCCCGCAGCGCTTTGCCATAGAGCGTGTAACCGAAAAATAGCCACAGGCAGGCGATGAAAGCGACGGTGATGCCGTAGACCGCAAGGCTCTGGCCGCTGAAACTCAGCGGGCCGACGGTCAGCGACTCGTTCGAGACTGCCGGGCCGCGCAATCCTTCGGCGCCGAAGAAGACGAGTCCGAATCCCTGCATCGCAAGATGGCATCCGACGGATGCGATCAGCAGCACCAGCACCGAGGTGTGGGCGATCGGCTGGAACGCGATGCGATAGAGGAACAGGCCGATCGCCGCGACGATCAGCAGCGACAACGCGGTGTTGACGGCAATCGTGTTGTGGTGTCCGGCGGCGTACCAGGTCAGGCCGAGGATCGCGCAGGGAAAGACGATGTTGACCGCGAAGGCGCGGAGGATGCGTTTCGCATGCAGCGACTTGCGGGCGAGAAACAGGTCGAGACCGAACGCCACGATCCCCATCGCGACCGCGAGTTGCGCCGTGCCGGGCACCTGGCCGGCCGACAGCGTCGCGTAAGTCAGCGCGCCATAGGTGACGAATTCGCCCTGCGGAATCAGAATCACCCGCGTCACCGCGAACACCAGCACCAAAGCCAGGCCGAGGAGCGCATAGATCGCGCCGTTGGTAATGCCGTCCTGTAACAGGAACAGCAGGATCGTCGTGTTCAAGGCTGAAAGCCCCCCTTCAGCGCCGGTCTGTGCGTGCCCGTCCCCGGCGGTTCTACAGCGGTTGAATCCGTTGGATATATTTGATATGTTGCATAACAATTATCAAATATAATCTCAAGGCCCGCAACGATACCGCGAGGCTTTTTCAATCTACCGGGATTGCGAGCACCAGGCGATG
>JBQCIZ010000770.1:0-3432 GCA_051953235.1 Nitrobacter sp.
CAGACCGCGACATCGAAGCCCGCATCCAGATAGCGTCCCGCCATGCCGTGGCCCATGCGTCCAAGGCCGATGAAACCGATACTCGCCATGTTGATCCAGCTCTTACTCTAATTCACGTCTTGCTCTAGTCGACGTCTTCGATGGCACCTGGCGTGGTACCAAAAGCCTTCTGTGCCAGCGTTGCCGCCATGAATTCGTCGAGATCGCCATCGAGCACGCCCGATGTGTCCGATGTCTGCACACCGGTGCGGAGATCTTTCACCATCTGATAGGGCTGCAGAACATACGATCTGATCTGATGGCCCCAGCCGATGTCGGTCTTGGCGGCCTGATCGGCGGCCGCCTGCTCCTCGCGTTTCTTCAGCTCGATTTCATAGAGCCGCGCGCGCAACATGTCCCATGCCTGCGCACGGTTCTTGTGCTGCGAACGCCCAGCCTGACATACCACCGCGACGCCGGTCGGGATATGCGTGAGGCGCACGGCAGACTCGGTCTTGTTGACGTGCTGACCGCCGGCGCCGCCGGATCGCATCGTGTCGGTACGCACGTCGGATTCTTTGATGTCGATCTTGATGGTGTCGTCGACCACCGGAAAGATCGCCACGCTGGAGAATGACGTGTGCCGCCGCGCGTTGGAATCGAACGGCGAGATTCGCACGAGACGATGCACGCCCGCTTCTGTCTTGAGCCAGCCGTAGGCGTTGTGACCGCTGACCTGAATGGTCGCCGACTTGATGCCGGCTTCTTCGCCGGGCGTCTCTTCCAGATACTCGATCTTGAAACCGTGCTTCTCCGCCCAGCGCGTGTACATGCGCAGGAGCATCTCGGCCCAGTCCTGGCTTTCGGTGCCGCCTGCACCGGCGTGGACTTCAAGGTAAGTGTTGAAGCGATCCGCCTCGCCGGAGAGCAGCGCTTCCAGTTCGCGGCGAGCGACTTCCTTCTTGAGGGCCTTCAGCGCGGCTTCGGCCTCGCCGACCACGGCCTGATCGTTTTCGGCTTCGCCGAGCTCGATCATTCCGATCTGGTCCTCGAGTTCGCGCTCGACCTTGCCGATACCGGTCAACGAATCCTCAAGCGAGGTCCGCTCCTGCATCAGCTTCTGAGCCTTCTGGGGATCGTTCCAGAGATCAGGATCTTCAGCGAGCTTGTTCAGCTCCGCGAGGCGTGCGGTCGATGTATCGACGTCAAAGATGCCTCCTCAGCAGCCCGACTGACTGCTTGATCTCTTCAACGAGTCTTTCGATTTCAGCGCGCATGGGTTCTCTGGTCCGCGGCTCATGCCGTCGTTTTGCGATGGCAGGTCATTAGCCGCGACAGCCGCAAAGCGCAATCGCGTTAGAGCACGGTCCCGGAAGGCGGAAACCGGCTTCCAGACAAGATCGTGCTCAATCAGAACCTTAGTAAAGTCCGCCGGTCCCCGGCCGGAACAGGCTGCGGTCGGCATCGGGCGGCGGCTGCGGCACGCGACCGTCGGCATCCGCCACGCCGATCACGGAGTAATTGTCAGGCGGCGCCGTGCCGGGCTTGAAGGCCTCGAGGATCGTCCCCGAGGTCTGTCCGGGCGCCGCGCGCATGCCGGTCTTGGAGTCAACGCGGACGAGCTTGATGCCGGCCGGAATGCGGAACTGCGCCGCCGGCTTGTCCGCAAGCGCGAGATTCATGAAATTGCGTGCGATCGGCGCTGCGAGATGGCCACCGGTCGCGGTGCGGCCGAGATTGCGCGGCTTGTCGTAGCCGATATAGACGCCGATCACGAGGTCCGGCGTGAATCCGACGAACCAGGCATCCTTCTGATCGTTGGTGGTGCCCGTTTTGCCCGCCATCGGCCGGTTAAATCCCGCGAATGCCGGCGCGGCGGTACCGTGCTGGACCACGCCTTCCATCATCGACGTGATCTGGTAGGCCGTCATCGAATCCAGCACCTGCTCGCGGCGATCGACCAGTTGCGGTTCGGGCTGATTCTTCCAGCCTCCCGGCGCATCGCAACCGCGGCATTCCCGCTGGTCGTGCTTGTAGATCGTATGGCCGTAGCGATCCTGGATACGATCGATCAGGGTCGGCTTCACGCGGCGGCCGCCGTTGTCGAACATCGAATAGGCCGTGACCATGCGCAGCACGGTCGTTTCGCCGGCGCCGAGCGCGTAGGAAAGATAGTTCGGCAGCTCGTCGTAGACACCGAAGCGCTTGGCGTATTCGCCGATCAGCGGCATGCCTATGTCCTGCGCGAGCCGCACCGTCACCGTATTGAGCGAATGCTTCAGCGCATTCCGCAGCGTGGTCGGCCCGTAATATTTTTCCTTCGAATAGTTCTCCGGGCGCCAGACGCCGACGCCCTGCCCCTGATCGATCTCGATCGGCGCGTCGACCACGACCGTCGACGGAGTGTAGCCGTTGTCGAGCGCCGACGAATAGACGATCGGCTTGAATGAGGAACCGGGCTGCCGATAGGCCTGGGTCGCGCGGTTGAACTGGCTTTGATCGAACGAGAAGCCGCCGACCATCGCCAGCACGCGGCCGGTGCGCGGATCCATCGCAACCATCGCGCCGGAGACCTCTGGCAGTTGCCGCAGCCGGTACTGGCCGTCTTCCGGCTTGCCATCCTTGCCAAGCAGCGGATCGGCATAGATCACATCGCCCGGCGACAGTACCTGCGATACCTTGGTCGGCGCACGGCCTCGCGTCGGACCCGACGCAGCCTTGGCCCACTTCACACCATCGAGCGTAATCAGGCCGGTCTGCCGTTCCTTGCTGACGGCGCCGCCAAGCTCGCGTCCGGGCTGAAAGCCGATGCGCGCGGACTGGTCGTTGGATTCAAGCACCACGGCCATCCGCCATGGCGAAATGTCGGACAGCGATTTGACGTCAGCGAGTTTCACGCCCCAGTCGCCGGAAATATCCAGCTTGCTCATCGGACCGCGCCACCCCTGGGCCTCGTCGTAATTGACGAGGCCGTTGGCCATGGTCTTGCGCGCGATCGCCTGCAGTTTCGGATCGAGTGAGGTGCGGACCGACAGGCCGCCTTCGTAGAGTTTCTTCTCGCCGTAGCGCTCGAACAGGTCGCGCCGGACCTCCTCGGCGAAATACTCGCCGGCGAAGGTATGCGCGCCGTTGGCGCGGGTGGTCACGATCAGCGGGTCCTTGCGGGCCTTGTCGTAGTCGGCCTTGCTGATCCAGCCATTCTCCAAAAGCCGGTCGAGCACGTAGTTGCGGCGCTCGATCGCACGATCATGGTTCTTGACCGGATGCAGGGTCGACGGTGCCTTCGGCAGCGCGGCCAGATAGGCGGCTTCGGCGACCGTCAGTTCGTTGACCGACTTGTCGAAGTAGACGAGCGACGCCGCCGCGATCCCGTAGGCGCCGAGGCCGAGATAGATTTCGTTGAGATACAGTTCGAGGATCTTGTCCTTCGAATAGGCGCGCTCGATGCGCATC
>JBQCIZ010000771.1:0-4466 GCA_051953235.1 Nitrobacter sp.
ATGCCGCGCCGCAGGAAGCAGACCAGAAGAACGAAGACGACGCCGAGCACCAGCTTCCAGGCTGCACCCAGCCCGAGCGCGGACTGCAGGAAGTCCTGCAGGAACAGCCAGACCGCGGCGCCGACCAGCGGACCGAACAACGTGCCGCGGCCGCCGATCGCGGTCTGCATCACGAGTTGGCCCGACGTATCGAACATGAAGGCGTCAGGCGGCATGAACGCCTGCATCACACCGAGCAATCCGCCGGCAAATCCGGCGTAGGCGGCCGCAATGACGAACGCCGTCAGCTTGTAACCATGAATGTTGTGGCCGACCGCGGTGGCGCGCAACGGATTGTCGCGGATCGCGCTCAGAATTGCGCCGACCGGCGAGCGCACGATACGCAGCGCGATCACCACGCCGACGAAATAGCACACCGCCAAGAACTGATAGAGCGACCAGCCGGTGGTGAAATGGATCGTCGTGAAGCCGAGGTTGAAGCTCGGCGTCGGAACGCCGGGCAAACCGTTCTCGCCGCCGGTCCAGTCTGCCAACGGATTGAACTCGACAAAATAAAAGACTTCCGCGATCGCCACCGTGATCATGGCGAAATAGATGCCGGTCCGGCGCAGTGCGATCAGGCCGATCAGATACCCGGTGACAGCCGCCGCGATCATGCCGATCACCAGCGCCAGAAACACGTTGGGGAAACCGGCGCGGGTCAACAGGTAGGCCGCGACGAAACCGCCGGTGCCGTAGAACGCCGACTGGCCGAACGACAACAGGCCGGTAAAGCCGAACAGAATGTCAAAGCCGAGGCCGAACAGGCCCCAGACCAGAATGCGATTCACCGTATTCGGCGCGAAGCCGAGGTGCGGCAGCACGAACGGGGCGATGATCAAACCGACCGCGGTCAGGATTTCGATCAGGAAACGGCGTTGCTTCAGCATCTGACGATCACACTCATTCCCGTCCCTGCGCGCCGAGCAGGCCGTGAGGCCGCAGCACCAGCACGAGGGTCATCGCCACGAACAGCATGACGTAGGCATAGCCGGGGTTAATCATTGACGTGATGCTGATGATTTCGCCGGCGATCAGACCGCCCAGTATTGCGCCCGGGAACGACCCGACGCCTCCGATCACCACGACCACGAACGTTTGGACCAGGATGTCGTCGCCGATGCCGGGCGTCAGCGACACCACCGGAGCGTTGACGATGCCGGCAAAACCAGCCGCCATCGCGCCGATGCCGAACACGATCATGAATACGCGGTAGACGTTGATACCGAGCGAATCCACCATGACCGAATCTTCGATGCCGGCGCGCACGATCATGCCGAGCCGCGTGCGGTAGAGCACGATGAACAAGGCAGCCAGGGCGATCGCAACGATACCAACCACCGCGAGGCGGTAAGTCGGATAGAACATGAAGCCGAGCGAGGTGATGCCCTGAAACAGCGGCGGCGGCGGCACGACCTGCGACTGGCTCGTGAAGATGAACCGGACGATCTCGACAAAGCAGATGCCGAGGCCGAACGTCACCAGAAGCTGATCCTCGTGAGGCCGGTGATAGAAATGGCGGATGATGATCCGCTCCATCACGATGCCGAGGAGCATGACGAACAGCGAGCCCGCGATGACCGCAACGACGAACGAGCCGGTGTAGGTATACGCGGCATAGCCCGCATAGCCGCCGACCATGAACATCGCGCCATGCGCGAGGTTCAGCACGCCGAGCGTGCCGTAAATGATCGTCAACCCGGAGCTGATCAGCGCCAGCAAGGCGCCAAGAGCCAAGCCATTAAAGAGCTGCGAAACAAAATTTGGCCAATTGATCATGAAGGGCAATCGCCGGACTTGGTTGAAACGGAACCTTGCTTGTCAAAACGCATGCTAACACACGAAACCGGCGCCGCAGGTCGTAACGACCACCCGCGGCGCCGGCATCTTGGCTGGATCAGGTGTAGTCGCCGAGCTTGCAGCCGAACGCGTCCGGCTTCTGCATCAGACCGTCACCCGGGACGATCTCGACGATGTCGTAATAGTCTTCCTTGTTCTTCATCGCCTTGGGATCCTTGCCCTTGACGATGATGACCGGACGGACGCACTGGTGATCTTCCTTGCGGTAGTGCACGTCGCCAAGCAGAGACGGGATGGTTTCGCCCTTCTCCCAAGTCTTGATGACATCAGGCGGATAGAAGGTACCAGCCTCTTCGACCATGCGGGCCCAATGCGCGAAGCTGACATAAGCGTTTTCAGCACCCCACTCCGGCTGGTAGCCGAACTTCTTGTTGAAGGCTTCGTTGAACATTTTGGCGAGCGGATACTTGTCCTCGACCGTCCACCAGTAGTCGGTCGCAGCATAGACGCCCGACATCAGGCCGCCGCCGGCCTCGCGCGCCAGGAACGGCACCTGGTAGGGAACGACGAGCTTCATCTTGTCGAGCACGCCGAACTGCTTGGCCTGCTGGATCGACAACACCGCGTCGTGACCCCAGTTGACGTTGATGAGGAGGTCAGCGCCCGAGTTGGCGACGTTGAGCAGATAGGACGAGAAGTCCGGAGCGCCGAGCGGCGATACCTGGTTGGTCACGGTGGTCCAACCGGCGTCCTTCGTCATGTCCTGCATCGACTTGGTCACGGTGTGACCGTAGGTGTAGTCCGGCGTCATGTAGGCGACTTTTTTGTTCTTGCCGAACTGCTTGATCAGCACGGGAGCGATCGCGGCAGCCGCGGTCTGGCCGAAGAAGCCCTGACGGAAGCCGTAACGCACGCAGTCCTTGCCGGTGGTGTCGTTGGAGCCAGAGATCGCGGCCACGTACAACACGTGCTCACGCTGTGCCAGCTTGTTGAGAGCGACCGCAACCGCGCTCGAGGTCGAGCCGGTCATCAGCACAACCTTGTTTTCGGAGATGAAGCGCTGCTGAGCCTGCACCGCCTCGTTCGGCTTGGCCGCCGAGTCGGCGACCACCAGCTTCACTTCCTTGCCGAGAACGCCCTTCTTGGTCTTCGGCGACAGCTTCTTCATCAGATCGTGGCCCGAGTTGAGATGCTCAACCGCGAGCTGCATGCCCTTGAGTTCGTCTTCGCCCTGCACGGCGTACGTGCCGGTACGCGGCACCGCGGCGCCGATCGTGACCGACGAACCGGACGAACCGGCCGGCCAGGTGCCGATCGCCGGCTTGTCATCCGCAAAGGCGGGCATGGCGAAGCCCATCGGCAGCATCGCACCGCCAACCAGACCCGCACCACCCTGCAACAGGGAGCGGCGCGATACCGCCAAATTCATTGCTTGCTTAAATGTGTCCTTCATCACGAACAGTCCTCCCAAAAGACACCTTGTTGTGGTGTCAATTTCACTCACCGTCGACTTGGCATATCGAATGGCGCGCCTATTAACCGCTGCCAGCCACGGTGCATCGTTGTCGGCACTAGAAGTCCTTTCGCCGCAAATCTGTCAATGTGCCTTTCGTCGAAGGAGAACTGCGTATCCGTCCGGAATCAGGTCACTTTACGGCTTGGGTGAACAGCTCGAGCGGTCGCTGCCCACTTTTAAGACACGATGCCGCAGCCCTCCGTCACGAGTTCATAGAGAACAATTTTCTACAAAGGTTTTGGCCGGCCGATGGCCGACCGGGAAGCCACCGGTCTATCGCGCTGCTGGGTCGCGATCCGAAAGCATTCCGCAGGACCGAACGCAGGACTGTTCGTGAGCGTGGCGTCGAGAGAAGTTCCGCTTCATCCGCGATACGGAATGTTTGCGGCGACCAGCGCATGCCTGATCCGCCTTTGGCCTGATCCGTTGCCAAGATGGTATCGCCTTGAAAGAATAAGAGGGTCGCAATGGCCATACCGGCCAGACCAAGATCCGCTCCATGCGGACGCTACGACGAGGAAGCTCCATGCCGGTTATCAAGGCTGACCGCCTCACCCATATCGGCGCGGCGCTTCTGAAGGCGGCTGGCGCGTCGGACGAGGAAGCCACGGCGGTCGCTACCGGGTGCGTCAACGCTAATCTGGCCGGGCATGACTCTCACGGCGTGATCGCGATCCCCACCTATATCGACCGCATCAAGGTCGGACATATCGTCCCCGGAGCACCCTGGACCATTGTGCAGGAGTCGCCGACCACAACGGTGATCGACGGTCACTGGGGATTTGGCTTCCATGTCAACGCCAAAGCGATGGAACTTACCATCAGGAAGGCAAAGACCGCCAACGTCGCCGCCTGCACCGTGTTCCGGCAAAGTCATGTCGGACGCCTCGCCGCCTATCCGCTGATGGCGATGCGGGAAGGCATGATCGCGCTGGCCACCGCGGATTCCGGACGCTCACCGAAGCATGTTGCGCCGTTCGGCGGCCGTGAGGCGCGGCTCGGTACCAATCCGATCTCCATCGCGGTGCCGTCCGATCTCGAAGCTCCGTTCTATCTAGACATGGCGACATCAGCCGTCGCCGCCGGCAAGATCAACCTCGCCGCCGCGCGT
>JBQCIZ010000772.1:0-2324 GCA_051953235.1 Nitrobacter sp.
GTCTTGTATAGCCGCCGCTCTCCCGGCAAAGTGGTGCCGTTCGCGCCGACGGCTATCGGCACGTTCTTTTCGCTGGCGAAATTTGATCCCGGCAAGGATCGCCCCGCCAACGCCCTAGTGCCTACGCAGCCCGGCAAGGCTGTAGGCGGGAGTTCTCACGCTCCGCCGTTAGCGTCTCACTGATTTGGTAAAAAATCTATCCTCTTTTGGGGGCGCTTCCGCACGCGCTCAGCTAGAAATAGGCTTAGGGAACAAGGAGGCTGTGGGGTCGATGGCTGTAGAGGATTTGGTGGATGATTTCTGGCGAGATGCGCTAACGGCAAACCTCTCCGGCGAGCAAGCTCAAGCAAAATGGATGGCGTTCGTCACGGATTTACACGCGCGTGTCGCACACTTCCCTAAAGACGCTGACCTGCACCCCTGATTGCCCTCGTTTATAAGTAGACTCTGTTCTGGTTTTCGCCCCTGTTGGAGCGGTTGGCGAACTCGGTCGGTGTAAGCCCGTTGAGGCTCGTATGCGGTCGGGTGGTGTTGTAGTCGATCCTCCAGTCCTCGATGATCTGCCGGGCCTCGCTGAGGTTGGCGAACAGGTGTTCGTTTAAGCACTCGTCTCTCAGGCGGCCGTTGAAGCTCTCGACAAAGCCGTTCTGCATCGGTTTACCCGGCGCGATGTAGTGCCACTCGATGCCGAACTCCTCCTGCCAGGCCAAGACGGCGTTCGAGGTGAACTCGGTGCCGTTGTCGCTCACAATCATCCGCGGACAGCCTCGGCTTTCGATCACCTGTTCAAGTTCGCGCAGCACCCGCAGAGCGGTCAGCGACGTGTCGACGACCAGTCCCAGGCATTCCCGGGTGAAGTCATCGACCAACGTCAGGATACGGAAGCGCCGGCCGCTGACCAGCGTGTCCATCACGAAGTCGAGCGACCAGCGCAGGTTCTGATCTTGCGGGATGGTCATCGGCGCCCGGGTGCCCAATGCCCGTTTGCGGCCGCCGCGCTTGCGCACCGACAGCCGTTCCTCCCGGTAGAGCCGATACAGCTTCTTGTGGTTGATCCGGACTCCTTGTCGGGCCAACAGCAAGCCCAGACGGCGATAGCCGAAGCGGCGACGTTGCGAAGCCAATTCCTTCAGCTGGGTCCGCAGCGGGCCGTCGTCCGGCCGTGTGGACGTGTAGCGATAGGTTTTCGGATACAAGCCGACCAGATCGCAGGCCCGTCGCTGCGAGTAGCTCCTCTCACTGATCGCCCAGGTCACAGCACGTCTCCGCAAGCTGGGCGTCAGAAGTTTTTTCCGAGCATCTCCTTCAGTGTCGACACGTCCAGCATCGACTCCGCCAGCAGCTTCTTGAGCTTGCGGTTCTCCTCCTCCAGCGCCTTCAGCTTTCGAGCTTCGGAGATTTCCATGCCGCCGTAGCGTGAGCGCCACTTGTAAAAGGTGGCATCGCTGACGCCGTGCTTGCGGCATAGATCGCTCGCTGACATCCCGGCAGCGTGCTCCTTCAAGACCTTGATGATCTGCTCTTCGGTGAACCTGCTTTTACGCATCGTCTGTCTCCTCGATGGAGAACAGAAATCCTAACTTAAAATCGGGGGCGTTTCAGGGGTGCAGGTCACAGAGACTGAGCTAGATCAAAACTGGACCCGGGCAGGACTAATAAAATAGCCATTAAAGTGCCTGGTCTGCCAGTTCGATGGGAGAGCAAGATGGCCTACAAATCCGTGATGGTATTCTTGGGCCTTGAGCAGGTGAACGAAGCGGCGCTCAGGGTGAGCTGTGAGTTAGCTGAGCGGTTCGATTCCCGGATTGTCGGCGTGACATCCGGTACGCCATATGTGCCGGTGCATGTAAACGGCATGGTCGCTGCCAGCATGCTGGAAGCTGACTATGACGAACTCACCCTCGCGACGGCTCGATGCGAAAGCCGCTTCCGGGAGGCTGTGAAGCCTTGCGGCCGACCCTACATTTGGCGGGAGGGGGTTGATAGGCCTGCCGACTTCCTTGCAGCGGAGGCTTGTGGTGCGGACGTGGTCGTCGCCGAATTGTCCGAGAATAGTCCGCTGTTAGGTGGGCAGCGATGGTTGGATTTTGGTGATGCTCTCATGAAGGCCGGCCGGCCTTTTCTCATCGTTCCCCCGCGAACCGTCTCGATGGAATTGAATTGCATCCTTGTTGCCTGGAAGAACTGCGCAGAGGCGCGGCGGGCGATAGTCGCAGGGTTGCCGGTGCTTCAGGCCGCACAGGATGTCGCCATCGTCGAAATCGTCGACAATGAGAGCGACAAAGGGGCTGCCTCCGCAAGCGTTGCGGATGTCGCCGACTGGC
>JBQCIZ010000773.1:0-2406 GCA_051953235.1 Nitrobacter sp.
TCGGGCCGCATCGCCCAGGCACCCGCGAGATCGTTCGAGGTGATGATGATCGGCGAGACGCCGTCGCCGCCGCGTGCCGGCCGCGATGCGGCTTCGTCGCTCTCGTCGCGCGGCAGCGCCTCGACCCAGGTCTGGCCGGTGGTGTAGCGGCCCGGAAAATCGCGCAGCAGGTAGAACGTCTTGGTCAGCACGTGTTCGCGCGGCACAGGCTCGAGTTCGGGAATGTCGAGCGAGGACAGCAGGCTGCGGAGTTCCTGCATACCCGGCGTCTTGGATTCACCACCCGCGCCCGGCGGCGCTTCGATCGCATCGCGGGTATCGAACAGAACCGTGCCGCCCTGTTTCATGTAGGCATCGATCTTGTTCAGGGCGCTTTGCGACGGCTTTGGCGCGCCCGGCACGATCGGCCAATAGATCAGCGGGAAGAAGGCCAGTTCGTCGTGCGCCGGGTCGATGCCGACGGGATCGCCGGCTTCCAGCGCGGTGCGCTGCGCTAGGAACAGCGTCAGCCCGCTCATGCCGGCCTTGACGATGTTGTCGACGTCGGCATTGCCGGTCACGACATAGGCGAGCCGCGTCTGCGAGGTCGCCTTCATCGCAAACTCGTCGCTCGCGCTGTCGGCACGGGACGGAGAGGGCGTCAGCGCGACCGCCGAAAGCGCCACGGCAAACAGCAGCGCGGCAGCGGCGGTGCGACGCCGCAGCAATGCGGCAAGGCCGCCACCGAGCAGCGCGACGATGATGGCGTCGATCAGGAAAAGCGCCAGCGACGACGACAGCAGGATGCCCCTGAGGTCGCGCGGTTCGGCATTGGTGAAGCTCGCCCGCCGTGCCTGCAACGCCGAGGTATCGAGCGCCACGATGCGGTCGGATGCCGCGAGCGTATTGACGGCAATCGGTCCGTCGGCGGCCCCGTAGAATCCCGGCGGATGCTCGATGGTGCCGCGGCCGCGATAGTCGACCGGCAGCGGCTTGGCCGTGGAGGGCGGCGGCCCGAAGGCGCCGAAACCATCGAGCGTGCGCAACGGGGCCACGGTCTCCGCCTTGGCGTCCGTCGCAGGGTTCTTGCCGGTGCTCGCGGTATAGCCGGAGGCATCGACGATCCGCCGCAGCATTTCCACGAAAGTGCCGGACATTGGCAGATTGGACCAGCGCATGTCGGCGCTGACGTGGAACAGCACCAGCAGGCCCTTGCCGCGATGCTCGCCGGTCACGAGCGGCGTGCCGTCGACGAGCGAGGCCCAGCTCTTCGCCGCCAGCGCGGCGTCGGGTTCGGCCAGCACCTGCCGGTTCACGGTGACATCCTTCGGCACCGAAAGTCCGGCGAACGGTCCATCCGCGGCGAAGGCGGCGAGATGCTGCGGTTTCTCCCAGGTCAGGCTGCCGCCGAGAGTGCGATCCCCGCCGCGCAGTTTCACCGGGACGAGATCGTCGTCGGCTTGCGCGAGCCGCGGTCCTGCGAACCGCACGAGCACGCCGCCATGGTCGAGCCAGGCATCGACGCGCTCGCGGATGTCGGGCGCCAGAGCACCGGTGTCGGCCATCACGATCATCGGCAGTTTCTGATCCAGGAACTGGCTGACGACCTGTTGCGGTGCGCCCTTGTCGCCGAGCCGGACATCGGCAAACGGCGACAGCGCACGCGTTAGGTAGAACGTCGATGCCAGCAACGGCTGCGCGGTGTCGGTGGTCGATCCGCTGACGATGCCGATGGCGCGGCGGCGCCAGCGCTTGTCGAGCAGTTGCACGGCGCCGGCGGATCGCTCGCCCGCGATCTCCAGCCGGGCGATGTCGTTGCGCAACTCCACCGGCAGATCGAAGGCTGCGTCGGTTTCGCGACTCTGTGGCGGAAACGCATAACGTGTCTCGCCGATCGGCGAGCCCTTCTGATCGAGCGCCCGAACAACACCGCTGGCAGGTCCGCTTGTGTTGGCGCGCAGCACCTTGACGGTCATCTTGGCTGCCGCATTCTCCGCTGCCGCGAGGGCGTGCGCCGGCGGTGCGCCGCCCTCGAAGATGGTCAGTGAGCGGTTGCCGATCGCCTTGCGAAGGCCGTCGACGAATTCGGGGCCGCGGCCGCTGTCGATGCCGTCGGATAGCCAGACGATGTCGCCGTCCCCGGTCGCTTTCAGGAAGCGTTCGATGGCGGGAAGCGTTTCCACGCGCTCGACCGCATAGGGTTTGGGCGACAATTGCCGCAGCGCCACGCGCGCATTGCCGGCCGGCATCAGCGTGATGTCTCGCGTGGGCTCCGACAGCGGAACCATGGCGACGCCGCGCTGGTCGCTGTCGGCATCGGCGATCAGTTCATCCGCGGCCTTCATGCGCGTGTCCCAGCTCGATGCGGCGCTCCAGCCGTCGTCGAGCAGGATCACCAGCGGCGCTGTGCTGCGCGCCGCGCCGGCC
>JBQCIZ010000774.1:0-3163 GCA_051953235.1 Nitrobacter sp.
GGCCGAGCCCGGCCTCGACATAGGCGAGGGTGGTCGTGAAGCCGGCAAAATCCGGCTCCTGCGGCAAATAGCGCACGGTCGCGCCGGGCTGCACGAAGCGGCTGCCGCTGTCGGGTTCGACGAGGCCTGCGGCGATTTTCAGGAGCGTCGATTTGCCGGAGCCGTTGCGGCCGATCAGGCAGAGCCGTTCCGATGGCGCCACCGATAGTTCGACGCCCGCAAGCAGCGGCGTGCCGCCGAACGTCAGCGCGTGGTCGTTCAATTGGATCAGCGGCGGCGCCATGACCTCAACCCTGTTGCGCGGCGCGGGCGCGCTGGATGCGGCGGATCGCCTGGTCGAGTGCCGACAGGAAGGCCGAGCGGTCGCGCGGCTGGAAGGCGCGCGGCCCGCCGGTGACTTCGCCGCTCGAACGCAGGTCGGTCATCAGGTTGCGGACCGCCAGCGTCATGCCGATGGACTCCTCTGTGAAGAGCTTGCCGTTCGGCGCGATCACGCTGGCGCCCGTCTTGACGCAGCGGCTTGCCAGCGGAATATCAGCCGTGATGACGACGTCGTCCTTGCCGGCGCGCTCCGCGATCCAGTCGTCGGCCGCGTCCATGCCGGAGCCTGCGGCGACGCGTTCGATCAGGGGATCGTCAGGCACGCGGATATAGCCTCCCGCGACCACGCTGACCGGCAGGCCGTGGCGCGCGGCGACGCGATAAATCTCGTCCTTCACCGGGCAGGCGTCGGCATCGACATAGATACGGGGCGAGGTCAATCCTGGATGTTCCGGCTCGTGCTGCGATCGAGGCGGGTGTTACTCCATACCGCGGAAAATTGCGAGTGGAACAGGGTTGTCATACGCACCTGTTTGCGTACCATCGCTGATAGCAGCAACGATAACGCAGAGGACCACGCATGGCCCCGCTCACGCCCCATATCGTCTCGGCCTACAACACCGCCAAGGACTCCGAGAACAAGATGCACGACGACACCGTCGCGCGGCAGTTTGGCTTCAGCGGCGGGCTCGTGCCGGGCGTCGATGTGTTCGCCTACATGATGCATGCGCCGGTGGAAAAGTGGGGACGCGCGTTTCTGGAGCGCGGCCTGATCGAGGCCCGGTTCGTCAAGCCGGTCTATGATGGCGAGATCACCGAAGTCCGCGCTGATGAGGCGAACGGTGCGCTGACGCTTGAGGTGCAAAGCCGCGGCGAAGTGTGCGCGACGGGATCGGCTTTGCTGCCGGCATCCGCGCCGAAGATCGCGCTCGCCGACTATAAGGAGGCGTCGGCGGTGGTACAGCGCAAGCCCGTCGATGCGAGGTCCTACGAGACGGGCAAATGGCTCGGCGTGCAGCCGCGTGCATGGGCTGGCGCGGATGCAACCGGCTATCTCACTGATGTACGCGAGACGCTGCCGATCTATACGCAGGAGAGCGTCGGTCATCCCGGTCTGTTCCAGCGCGTGATGAACAGGGTGCTGGTCGACAACGCCATCCTGGGGCCGTGGATTCATGTCGGCAGCCGCATGCAGATGCTGGCTGTGGCGAAGGCGGGTGCCGAACTGACGGCGCGGGCGAAGGTGACGGCCAATTACGACAAGAAGGGCCATCGCTTCGTGGAATTGGATGCGCTGGTCCTCGCCAACGGCACCCCCGTCGCCCACTGCTGGCACATCGCGATCTACCAGCCCCGCCAGCAGGCGGCGGCGTAGGTTCAGAATTCCGGCCCCGTCATCCTGAGGTGCGAGCCGCGATGCTCTTGCATCGCGTAAGCGAGCCTCGAAGGATGACGTTATCGTCGCTCATCCTTCGAGACGCGCGCAAACGCGCGCTCCTCAGGATGACGGCGTGAATCACAGCGATGCTTCGACACAGCTCCAATCGGCGGAGCGCGCGTGAATTTTCACGCCGCCTTTGTCTTCTTCGCATCCTGGATCGCGCGCCAGACCCGCTCCGGCGTCAGCGGCATGTCGAGGTGAGTGACACCGTCGTCTGCCAGCGCGTTGATGACGGCGTTGACCACGGTCGAGAGACTGCCGGCGCAGCCGGCTTCGCCGCAGCCCTTGGTGCCCAATGGATTCGATTTGGCCGGCGAGGGATGATCGCCGACCGCCATCGGCGGGGCGTCCTCGGCGCGCGGCATGGCGTAATCCATGAACGAGCCGGTGATCGGCTGGCCGCTTTCGTCGTAGCTGACCTTTTCCATCAGCGCCTGGCCGATGCCCTGCACGACGCCGCCATGCAGTTGCCCCGCGACAATCATCGGGTTGACGATGGTGCCAAAATCGTTGACGCCGGTGTAGCGCACGATCTGTACCACGCCCGTATCGGGATCGACCTCGACCTCCGCGACGTGACAGCCGTTCGGGAAGGTTGACGGCACCGGCTCGGTGGTGTGATCGACGTCGAGCGACGACGGCACGCCGTCCGGTACCTTGCTGTCGCGCAGCTTCTCGGCGAGCTCCATGATGCCGATGCCGCGATCGGTGCCGGCGATGGTGAAGCGCCCGCCGGAGAATTCGATGTCGGCTTCCGCCGCTTCCAGCAGATGCGCCGCCGCCGCCTTACCCTTGGCGATGACCAGCGCGGAGGATTCCACGATCGCCATGCCGCTCGCCGTAATGGAGCGCGAACCACCGGTGCCGTTGCCGGCGTGAACGATGTCGCTGTCGCCCTGTTCGAGCTTGATCCTGTCGAAGGGCACGCCGAGCTGATCGGCCATCACCTGCGCGAACGGTGTGGCGTGGCCCTGGCCGTAATCGAGTGTACCGGTAATGAGCTTCACGGAGCCGTCCGCCTCGAACACGATCTTGCCGAGTTCGACGCCGGGAGGGGCGGTGACCTCGAGATAGGAGCCGATCGCGATGCCGCGCAGCTTGCCCAGCTTGCGGCTGTCCTTCTTGCGCTTGGCAAAGCCCGCGTGATCGGCGATCTCGAGCGCCTTGTTGAAGACGCCCTGGAAATCGCCGCTGTCGTAGGTGACGCCCGAGGCGGCGGCGAACGGCATCTGCGACGACTTGATGAAGTTACGCTTGCGCAGCGTCAGCCGGTCGATGCCCATTTCGTCGGCGGCGCGGTCGATCAGCCGCTCCATGTAGTAGTTGGCCTCGGGGCGGCCGGCGCCGCGATAGGCGCCGAGCAGCGTGGTATTGGTCAGCACGCACTTGATGTCGACGCCG
>JBQCIZ010000775.1:0-3500 GCA_051953235.1 Nitrobacter sp.
AGCGATGAATCCGATGAGCCGCGTCGGCACCATGGAGGAATTGCAGAACCTCGCAACGTTCCTGATTTCCGGCGGCTGCGACTGGATCAACGGCGAGACCATCGCCATGGACGGCGGCCAGGCGCTCGCGATGGGCGGCAACTTCTACCAGTTGCGCGACTGGAAGGATGCCGACTGGGAGCAGGCCCGCGAGTCCATCAAGGCGCAGAACGAGAAGGATCGCGCCAAGCGGGGGTGACGTCCGGGTGCGGACGATGGGTCTAGCTGGTGACGTCACCCTGAGGAGCGAGCCCTGCGATGCACTTGCATCGCATACTTTGGCGAGCCTCGAAGGGTGCCATCCATACCCGTAACCCATCCTTCGAGGCTTGCGCAAAGCGCAAGCACCTCAGGATGACGCATCATCCGCGACAAGCTCTGCGCTCAATCTTGTCTTTACTGCGCAACAGCGTCAGTATCTCCTCAACAAATAATATACGAGGGGAAACATGCCTGACATCGAGGATGCCTCGACACTTGCCGACGTGGTTCGCGTTCAGGGCAAGGCGCGAGGCAACGCCACCGCCTTCGAATTCGAGGGCCGCGTCACGAGCTTTACCGGCTTCGACCGCAACACCAACCGCGTGGCCCGCGCGCTGATCGCATCCGGCGTCAAACCGAAAGAGCGCATCGCTTATCTCGGCAAGAACAGCGATTATTATTTCGAGCTGCTGTTCGGCGCGATGAAGGCCGGCGTCGTGATGGCGCCGGTGAACTGGCGGCTCGCCGGCCCGGAGATCGCCTACATCGTCGAGGACTGCAAGGCAGCGATCCTGTTCGTCGGTCCAGAATTCATCGAGCAGGCCCGCGCCATCCAGCCGCAACTGAAGAGCGTTCGTGCGATCATGACCACCGAGGGCGGTGCACCCGAGTGGAAGGATTTTGCTGCCTGGCGCGATGCCCAGCCGGACGAAGACCCGAAGCTTCCCGTCGATGAGAACGACATCGCGATCCAGCTCTACACGTCAGGAACCACCGGCAAGCCCAAAGGTGCGATGCTGTCGCATTATAATTTTCTGTCGCTGGTGCGGGCCGGCCGCGGCGGCGATGCGCCGGACTGGAACAAGTGGGTGGAAAGCGACGTCTCATTGGTCGCAATGCCTATCTTCCACATCGGCGGCTCCGGCTGGGGCGCGGTCGGCATCTATCACGGCGCCAAAGGCGTGATTGCCCGCGAATTCGATCCTACAAAAATTCTCGACTTTTTCGAGCATTCGAAAATCTCGAAACTGTTCATGGTACCCGCCGCGATGCAATTCGTGGTGCGGCAGCCACGCGCGCGCGAAATGGATTTCTCGCGGCTGCGTTACATGCTGTATGGCGCTTCGCCGATCCCCGCCGCGCTGCTCAAGGAATGCATTGAGGTCTTCAAGTGCGGCTTCGTGCAGCTTTACGGCATGACCGAGACCACCGGCACTATCGTGGCGCTGCCGCCGGAGGATCATGTCGAGGGGCTTGAGCGCATGCGCTCGGCCGGCAAGCCGCTCCCCGGCGTCGAGATCGCCATTCTCGATGCTGACGGCAACCGCCTGCCGCCGCGGCAAGTCGGCGAGATCGCGACGCGCTCAGGCTCCAACATGGTCGGCTACTGGAATTTACCGGAGGCGACCGCAAAGACGCTCGACAAGGACAACTGGCTGCGCACCGGCGACGCCGGCTATCTCGACGAGGACGGGTATCTGTATATCCACGACCGCATCAAGGACATGATCATCTCCGGCGGCGAGAACATCTATCCCGCCGAGGTCGAGAGCGCGATCTGCGATCACCCCGATGTCGCGGAAGCCGCCGTGGTCGGCGTTCCCGACGATCAGTGGGGCGAAGCTGTCAAGGCCGTCGTGGTGATGAAACCGGGAAAGAGCGCAACCGCGGTCGACATCATCAAGTTCGCCCGCGAACGCATCGCCGCTTTCAAGACGCCAAAGACGGTCGATTTCATCCCGGCGCTGCCGCGCAATGCATCGGGGAAGATTCTGCGCCGCAACCTGCGCGATCCCTACTGGACCGGCAAGGACCGGCAGGTGAATTGACCGGGCCTTGAAATCCTCTGAAGTAACGCATCGTCATTGCGAGCGAAGCGAAGCAATCCAGAAAACCACAAAGCAAGAGCTGGATTGCTTCGTCGCCAACGCTCCTCGCAATGACGAGGATGACATCTCGATTCCGTTGAGCGCATCGCGCAGAGTCTCGCAGACTGCCGGCAACGCATTGACAATTTCCGCAGCTGCCCGCCCCAAAAATCCTCAGCGCTTCCCCGCCCCCATATAGCCGAACAGGAAGCCGGCGACCTTGCGCTTCTGGATTTCCTCGCTGCCTTCGGTAATGCGATAGCGGCGGTGATGGCGGTAGATGTGCTCGAATGCCTTGTGGCGCGAGTAGCCCATGCCGCCGTGCACCTGCATGGCGCGATCGGCCGCCTCGCAGCACAGCCGGTTCGCCCAGTAGTTGCACATCGACACCTTGTCGGACAGCGTGTGCTCGACCTGCGCTTGCGTGAGCTGATCCATCTCCCATGCGGTCTTGCGGATCAGGAGGCGCAGCATCTCGGCCTGCGTCGCCAGCTCGACAAGCGGGAACTGGATGCCTTGATTGCGCGCCAGTTCCTCGCCGAATGGCTTTCGTTCCCGTGCGTATTTCACACTCTCGTTGATGCAGTAGACGGCGGCACCCAGAGAACTCGCCGCCTGCCGAATGCGGTTCTCGTGTACGAAACATTGCGCCAGCGACAGTCCACGGCCGATCTCGCCGAACAGCGCGTCGTCAGGCACAAAGACGTCGGTGAAGCTGACGCGGGGATGATCGGTCGGCATGTTGAAGGTCCACATGTATTCCTCGACCTTCACGCCGGGACTATCCGCCGGCACGAGGAAGCAGGTGATTCCGCGCGCATCGCCGTCATTGCCCGAGGTCCGCGCGAACAGCGCGCAGTGACTGGCGATATGCATGCCGGTGGTCCACATCTTCTCGCCTTTAATGACCCAGCCGGACTTTCCATCGCGCGTCGCCTGCACCGCACGGGTTTCCATGTGGGTCGCGTCGGAGCCGTGGTCCGGCTCGGTCAGGCCAAAGGTGATGCGATATTTCCCCGTGATCGATCCCTCGATCATCGCCTTCTGATCGTCCCGGCCGTAACGATCGAGCATCGTGACAATGGGGAGATTGCCAACAATCGAATGCTCGTTCTGCAGATCGTTGTGCAGGCCGAGCCCCTTGGTTGCAAAATGCTCGCGGATCACGGCCATCCAGAGATTGGAGCCGTCCTTGCCGCCATAACGCTTAGGGATCGCGAACCGCAGGTGACCGGCGGCATCCGCAAGATCCTTGACCTTGCGCAGCAGCGCTTCCCATTCGTGGCGTGGCAGGCCGCCGTTGTCGAAATCGGTGCGCGCCCACTCCCGCCGGTGATCGAAGAAGCGAATGTTGTCGTCCTGCTGCTCCAGCGGCTTGATCGTCGTGGCGAT
>JBQCIZ010000776.1:0-2316 GCA_051953235.1 Nitrobacter sp.
GGAGGAGACGATGAGTTATTTCCGCACCGCGATCCTGCTGGCCGGCCTCACCGGCCTGTTCATGGGCGTGGGCTATCTGATCGGCGGCGCGAGCGGCGCCATGATCGCGCTCGTGGTGGCGGCGGCGACCAATATTTTCGCCTACTGGAATTCCGACCGCATGGTGCTGTCGATGTACGGCGCCCACGAGGCCGACGCGCGCACCGCGCCCGACCTGCACCGGCTGGTGGCGGAGCTTGCCGGCCGCGCCGGCCTGCCGATGCCGCGCGTGTTCCTGATGGACAATCCGCAGCCGAACGCGTTCGCCACCGGCCGCAATCCGGAGAATGCCGCGGTCGCGGTGACGACCGGGCTCGTGCAGTCGTTGCGCCGCGAGGAGCTTGCCGGCGTGATCGCGCACGAGCTCGCGCACATCAAGCATCACGACACGCTGCTGATGACCATCACTGCGACGATTGCCGGCGCGATCTCGATGCTGGCGCAGTTCGGCATGTTCTTCGGCGGCAACCGCAACAACAACGGCGGCTTCCTCGGCTCGCTGGCGATGATGATCCTCGCGCCGCTTGGTGCCATGCTGGTGCAGATGGCGATCAGCCGTACCCGCGAATACGCCGCCGACGAAATGGGCGCGCGGATCTGCGGCCAGCCGATGTGGCTGGCGTCGGCGCTCGCCAAGATCGACAACGCCGCGCATCAGGTACCGAACATGGAGGCGGAGCGTGCGCCCGCCACCGCGCACATGTTCATCATCAATCCGCTGTCGGGGCAGGGCATGGACAACCTGTTCGCCACCCACCCCTCGACCGAGAACCGTATCGCGGCCTTGCAGCGCCTCGCGGGGCAGTCCGGCAACTTCGCACCGATGTCCGCGCCATCGGTGGCATCGGGCCCGGCCCCGCGCGGCCCGTGGAATCGGCAACAGGCGCGCCGCGGGCCGTGGGGCTAAATCTCCGGTCCGGCCATTACCTCCGACGTAATCGACGCGATGACGGTCAACTGACATCTGTGGACGCGCGACCTGCGAGGATGTCGCGGGTAAACCGGAAGCGCCCACATGCATCAGACCATCGGAGTTCAGCTTGCCGCCGCCCACCGCTGGTGGGTGCTGACAATCGTCGTCGCCGCGCAGTTCATGTTCGGTGTCGATGCGTTCGTCGTGAACGTCGCCATTCCCACCATCGCCGCCGAATTGCATGCCGGTGCCGCCGAGATCGAAGCGGTCATTGCCATCTATCTCATTGCCTATGCGACGCTGGTGATCACCGGCGGCCGCCTCGGCGACATCCACGGCACGCGCAGCGTGTTTCTCGCCGGTGTCCTCGGCTTTGCGCTGACGTCGCTGTGGTGCGGGTTGGCGCAGTCCGGCCTTGAGCTGATCGTGGCGCGGCTGGCGCAAGGCGCGACCGCGGCGCTGATGGTGCCGCAGGTGCTCGCCACCATCCATGTGCTGTTTCCGGACGAGGCGCGCAGCCGGGCGTTTGCGATCTACGGCGTCGTGCTCGGGTTAGCCGGTGCGGCTGGCTTCGTACTCGGCGGCCTGCTGGTGACGCTCGATCTCGCCGGTCTCGGCTGGCGCACGGTGTTCTTCGTCAACGTGCCGATCGGCGCGATCATCGCGGCTTGCGCCTGGCGCTGGATGCCGCAGGCGCCGCGGCGGAGCGGAACGCGGCTCGATCTCGCCGGCGCGGCGGTGATGTTCGTCGGCCTGTTGTGCCTGATCGGACCCCTGCTGTTCGGGCACGACGTGAACTGGTCGCCGCTGGTGTGGCTCACGATACTCGGCGGCGCCGCCGTGATTGCCGCGTTCGTCCGGCTCGAGCATCGTGTCGCGGCGCGAGGCGGCATGCCGCTGGTCGATCTCGCGCTGCTGGCCGATCCCACCTTCATGCGCGGGCTGTGTGCGGTGTTCGCGTTCTTCTTCGCCAATTTGTCATTCTATCTGGTGATGACGCTGTTCATGCAGAACGCGCTGCATCTGCCGCCGCTGAGTGCAGGGCTGGTGTTCGTGCCGCTGGCGCTCGCCTTCGTGGTGGCGTCGCGGCACAGCGGTGTGCGGGCGAAGCATCGCGGCACGAGGGTGCTGATCGAAGGCTGCGCCGTGCAACTCGCCGGTCTCGCCGCGGTGATGCTGACCGTGACGCTGGTCAATGCGCCGTCCGCGCTGCTGCTGTCAGTGCCGCTCGTCGTGTTCGGTTACGGGCAGGGGCTCGTGATGGCGCCGCTGTCGAGCGCGGTGCTCGCCACCGTCAAACCGGCCAGTGCGGGGTCGGCTTCGGGGCTCTACGGCACCACGACCCAGATCGGCAATGCCGCCGG
>JBQCIZ010000777.1:0-3430 GCA_051953235.1 Nitrobacter sp.
CGGCGCACGGCTCGAATAGACCGGAGCGGAATCCGGCCGGCCATAGCGCGGATCGTCCGGCGACATGATCGGGCCAGGCGTCGGCAGCCCGGCCGAATTGTGCCGGCGGGGCGCCTGATCGTCGTCGACCGCATCGTAGTCGGGCACGCCGTCCATCGCGTCGGGCCGGTTGTAGTCGGCCGGCGACGCCGAAGGTGCGGCTGCGGAATAAACCGGGCCCGGCGGCTGCGGATAGCCCTGCGCCTGCGCAAGCGAGGTTCCCGCTGCGCCAACCGCGACGGTCGCAAAAATCGTGAGAATGCGTTTGATCATCATCGCCCTTGTATAAGCCGAAGCGAACACTGGATCGTTAACGGCCACATCGCGCAGGATAGCGGCGCATTCAAGACAATTCTGACACAATCGCCCGGGATTCGGTCATATTTCCGAGATCGCGGCGAAGCGTGACCGCAATGCCGCACTGAACCGGCCTGGACCTCTGCAGCAGGCAATTTTGAGAGCGCGTGATCTGGGTATTGCGGTATTCTCAAAACTGCTTGATTCGCCGGGACTTGGTGGCGCGACCCGGCGAACGAGCGCGTATCCCCACCGCGTTCCGAATGGCTCGATCACCTTCGCAGACAGCGCGGCGAAGGCGGAACCTTCACCCATGTTGCCTGGCTTCCGTTTCCTGCTTGCCGCGATCGTTCTGTCCGTCTCGATGCTGGTCTTCGGCCTCGGCGCCGCGGCCCTGCTGCGGGCGACGCATGAGGAATTCGCGAGTCTTCCCCTGAAGCAAATTCCGGAAGTGGTGTTCGCAAGCCGTCAGGAAACCGAACCCACCCTCGCGGTTCTGCAAGTCGACACCCCCATAGGCAATCCGGACCGGCACGATCCCGCGCCTGAGGTCATGGGCGCGGCATCCGCAGTCGCCGTGCCGACAGTACCGGAGATCGCACCCTCACCCGAGGCTGATACCGCCGTGACCGAGAAGGTGGCCACCCTCTCGGCCGCGCCTCGCGCCGACGACACGACCCCCGGGCCGAGCGCGCCCGTTGAGAAGACCGCCGCCACGCCTGCTCCCGCAGCGCCGGCCGACGTCGCGCCTGCAGCGATTGCGGCGCCATCGATGCCCGTGGCGCCCAAGCCCGATACCGCGGCGGCGGCGGACGGGACCGCCTCGACGCCCACGCCTGCCGAGCGGCCGAACGAGACACAGGCCGCCATCGCTCCCGAAGCCGATGCCGCTGGACCGGCCGAGCCGACATCAGGGCCGATACCAATCGGACAAACTTCCGTTGAAGCAGCGTCCGCTCCGGCCGCAAGCGACGATTCCAAGCCTGTTCCTTCCAAGGTCGACAACACGGCGGCGGATAATGCGACGACCGGCAGCGCGCCCGGAATCGCAGAGCCGAAAATTTCCGTCTCGACCACCGTGGCAACGGCCGAAACCGGCGCGACTGAAGCGACGGGAAGCGCGACAAGCGGTGTGCCGGCTCCCGCCCCTGTCGAGGCGAAGGCTGTCGTTTCCGATCAGGCACCCCAAGGTGCGCCAGCCAATGTTGCAAGTCCGGCTGCTTCCAGCGATGCCCCGGCGAAGATCGCAGCCCTCAATATCCCGATGCCGGTCGAACGGCCCAAAGCCTTCGACAAGGCTTCGCTGACCATAAAACCGGCCACGAAAAAACCGGCCACCACCAAGAAACATGTCGTCAAACGCCGACCGCTCGTGCGGCGCGCACGTATCGTCAGGCCTGCCGCGCCGCCAAAGCCGGCCGATCCGTTCGCAGGATCGCCATTCAGCAGCAACTAGTCATTTTCAGGCTGCCCCCGTCGCGACCGGCGGCCCATCGGCCATGCCCCACTCCGACCACGAGCCGTCGTAGAGCGCCGAGCCGCGCACGCCGAGGCGATAGAGCGCGAGCGTCAGCACCGCGGCGGATACGCCGGAACCGCAGGTGGTCACGACCGGTTTTGCGAGATCGAGACCCGCGCCGGTAAACGCCGCGCGCAAATCGTCGAGCGGCTTCATGGTGCCGGTCGCGGCGTCGAACAGGTTGTTGTACGGCAGGTTGCGGCTGCCCGGGATGTGTCCCGAACGCAGGCCGGGCCGCGGCTCCGCGACGCTGCCCTTGAAGCGGTTGGCGGCGCGCGCGTCGATCACCTGTTCGCGATGCGCGGACAGGTTGTCGACGAGTTGTCCCTTGCTGCGCACGTATGCCGGATCGAACGCCGCAGTGAATTTGCCCGGCCTCAGCGATGCCTTGCCGGATTCCACCGGCCGCCCCTCGGCCTGCCACTTCTTCAGGCCGCCGTTGAGCACCCAGACATTGCTGTGGCCGAACGACAGGAACATCCACCACGCCCGCGGCGCCGCGACCCAGCCGCCGGAATCGTAGACCACGACCGTATCCCCGGAAGAAATGCCGAGCGCGCCGACATCGCGCGCGAACTGCGCGGCATCAGGATACATGTGCGGCAGCGATGAGGAATGATCCGACACCGCATCGACGTCGAAGAACACCGCGCCCGGAATGTGCGCGGCGAGATAATCGTCGATCGGCAGCGGCGTGACGCCCGGCATCTTGAAGGTGGCATCGACGACCTTGACGTTAGCGTCGCCAAGATGCGCGGCCAGCCATTCGGTGGATACGAGAGGATCGTCGGTGGTGGAGGTGGACGACATACTGGCACTCCAATCGATGTCCTTCGTCATGCCCGTGCTTGTCACGGGCATCCACGTCTTCGGGACCTTTCGGTGAAAGACGTGGATGGCCGGGACGAGCCCGGCCATGACGGAGAAGCGAAGCTTTACGCTGGTTTCTTCGGCTCGACCTTCTCGATCGCTTCGCCGGCGTCGCGCCAGGCGGTGAAGCCGCCGCCGAGATGCGCCACCGGTTTCGGGCCCATGTCCTGCGCGGTCTTCGCCGCCAGCGCCGAACGCCAGCCGGAGGCGCAATGGAAGATGAACTTCTTGCCTTCTTCCTGGAAGATCGGCTTGGCGTAGGGGCTCGCCGGATCGATCCAGAATTCGAGCATGCCGCGGGTGCAGGAGAACGCGCCCGGGATCTTGCCTTCGCGCTCGAGTTCGCGCGGATCGCGGATGTCCACGATGACAGCCTCGCCGCGCGCGACCGCCGCCTTGGCGTCGGCGACGCTCATGGTCTCGATTTCCTTATTGGCGTCTTCAAGCAGCTTCTTGATGCCGCGTGTGATGGTTTGGGGCATGGGCATTTCCTCGTTGAAATCGTCATGCCCGGGCTTGTCCCGGGCATCCACGTCTTGCAGCATCTCTGCGAGAAAGGCGTGGATGGCCGGGTCAAGCCCGGCCATGACGAAGATTATGTTACGGCCGATGAGGACCGCAAGTTACCTCACCAGTTCCTTCATCGCGCCTTCCAGCCCCTCGATCGTCAGCGGAAACATCCGTTCCGAGAACAACCGCCGGATG
>JBQCIZ010000778.1:0-2220 GCA_051953235.1 Nitrobacter sp.
GGCTATTCGGCCTGGAACAGGCTGTTCGACCAGACCATCGCCGGATTGCGCTTCAAGGTCGGCGGCAAGGATCTGGCGATCGAACCGACACTCAATCTGTTGCAGGACCGCTCCCCGGAGAAGCGCAAGGCGGCCGGGCAAGCGCTGGCAAAAACATTCAAGGCCAATGAGCGCGCCTTCGCGCTCATCACCAACACACTCGCCAAGGACAAGGACATTTCCGACCGCTGGCGCGGTTTTCAGGATGTCGCGGACTCCCGCCATCTCAACAATCGCGTCGAGCGCGAGGTGGTTGATGCGCTGGTGGCTTCGGTGCGCGCGGCCTATCCGCGGCTGTCGCATCGCTACTACGCGCTGAAGGCGCGCTGGTTCAAAAAGAAGACGCTCGCGCACTGGGATCGCAACGCGCCGCTGCCGTTTGCTGCCACTGGTGTCATTCCCTGGAGCGATGCGCAGAAAATGGTGCTGACCGCCTATGGCGATTTCTCGCCCAAGATGGCCGGCATCGCTGAACGCTTCTTCACCGACCGCTGGATCGATGCGCCGGTGCGTCCCGGCAAGGCACCCGGCGCGTTCTCGCACCCGACCACGCCATCGGCGCACCCCTATGTGCTGATGAACTATCAGGGCAAGCCGCGCGACGTGATGACGCTCGCGCACGAACTGGGTCACGGCGTGCATCAGGTGCTGGCGGCGAAGAACGGCGCGCTGATGGCGCCGACGCCGCTGACGCTTGCCGAAACCGCATCGGTCTTCGGCGAGATGCTGACCTTCAAGCGGCTGCTGGCGCAGACGAAGAATGCAAAGCAGCGGCAGGCGCTGCTCGCCGGCAAGGTCGAGGACATGATCAACACAGTAGTGCGGCAGATCGCGTTCTATTCCTTCGAGCGTGCCGTTCATACCGAGCGCAAGAACGGCGAACTCACCGCTGAGCGCATCGGCCAGCTCTGGCTCAGCGTGCAGGGCGAGAGTCTTGGGCCCGCGATCGAGATCAAGCCGGGCTACGAGACGTTCTGGATGTACATCCCGCACTTCATCCACTCGCCGTTCTATGTCTATGCCTATGCCTTCGGCGATTGCCTCGTGAACTCGCTCTATGCGGTCTATGAGCACGCGTCGGAAGGTTTCGCCGAGCGTTACCTCGCCATGCTCGCAGCCGGCGGCACCAAGCATTATTCGGAACTGCTGAAGCCGTTCGGGCTCGACGCGAAGGATCCCAAATTCTGGGACGGCGGGCTGTCGGTCATATCAGGCATGATCGATGAGCTGGAAGCCATGGGCTAGGCTATTGGCCGACCAGAGCAAATATCGCTGTAAAACATTTGTTGAACGGGTGGGCGCTTCGTGTTATACAGACGTATAACGTGGAGTAGAGCTATGAACGAGCATGCGAAGCAGTCCGAAGCTGAAAGCGCGGCTATCCAAGTCCGCAAGATCGGTAATTCTCTCGGATTGATCCTTCCGAAGGAATTGCTTGCCCAGCTTGGCTTCCATGAAGGCGACAAGCTTTATCCTGTGCGGCAACCGGATGGCAGCCTGCGACTGTCGCCATTCGATCCCAAGCATGCGCGGACAATGGAAATCGCCCGCCAGATCATGCATGAATATCGCGATACGTTTGCCGCGCTTGCAAAATGAGTGAGCCGATCTGGCTCGATGTCCGCGAGGTCATCGACATGCATGCCGAGCAACTCGAAATGTTCGGGGGCCCGGAAGGCATCCGCGACCAGGGAATGCTTGAATCCGCGATTACTCGCCCGTTGAATCGTTGGCACTACGGCGAGAGCGACTTGGCCGCTTTAGCGGCTGCCTATGCATTCGGTCTCGCGAAAAATCACCCATTCGTGGACGGAAACAAGCGGATCGCTTTCCACGCGATGATGGTCTTTCTCCGAAGCAACGGCGTTGCCTTTGCTCCAGAGCCTGCCCACGCCACCGCCATCATTCTCTCTCTCGCCGCCGGTGAAGTGAGCGAAGAGAGCCTGACGCGCTGGATCAGGGATAACTGGCCGAAGGGTTGAACGAGAAAATCGCCAATAAAAAATCCCCGCGGCGCGAACCGCGGGGATTTTGTTTTGCAAGGCGTGCAGGTGGTTACTTGATCACCATCTCCGTGAACGGATGCACGTAGGCCTGCAGCATCACGAACAGGCCGACGAGGCAGGCCAGCGTGATCGAGTGCTTGAACACGAAGCGCAGGATGGTGCCTTCATGTCCGTA
>JBQCIZ010000779.1:0-5084 GCA_051953235.1 Nitrobacter sp.
TCCGGCCAATGCGAACCGACCAGGCGCACGGCGGTGTAAGTGATGCCGAACGCGGCCATGGCGAGGCCGGCATGAGCCCAGCCGTGCGCGGCGTAGTCGAGCGGCAGGAAGGCCGCCATGCCGCCGAACGGCACCGTCGCCCGCATCAGGATCGTGCCCGGCCGCCAGATCAGGCCGATCACCTTGTAGAAGGGAGCGCGATCGCCGCCCGATGCAGGCACAGCGTGCAGCAGCCAAACGATCACCAGCGCCAGCAGTGGCAGGACCACCGTCAGCACACCGACGCCGGTAAAGCCAAACGCGTGATAGATCGCAAGTCCAATCGGCGCGCCGAGGCCGAATGCTGCATAGATCGCGATGCCTTGCCACGCCATCACCCGGCCGGTGCGCGCCGCCCCGATACGGCCGATCCCCCATGTCATGGTGCCCGTGAGAAACAGGCTTTCGCCAAAGCCGAGCACGACGCGCCCGAGCAACAGGACCGCGAGGCGGTGCAGAGGTGTGCCGGGTAACCAAGCCGAGGTGATATAGAAGATTCCGGCCGCCGCAGTCAGCGGGACGCCGGCCAGCGCCGCCGCCTTTGGACCGTGGCGATCTGCGATCGTGCCGGCCCAGTGCCGTGTCAGAACCGTGACAAGCGATTGCAGCCCGATCACAAGGCCGACGGTGAAGGCGTCGAAACCGAGCTCGTTGTGGACATAGAGCGAGATCACCGGCAGCGGCGCGCCGATCGACGAGAAACTTAGAACGATGATGGCCACCAATGGTGCCAACCCGCTGAGCGCCGGGCGATTTGCAGCGATGTCGTCTTTCGACGCGGTTGTCGAAGAAGTAGATGCCGGGGTGGGGAACGTCGAGGTTCGGGAAGTCGTTGTGTCGGTCACAAGCATGCGCCTTTTCGAATCCAGCCGGGCGAGAGCCTCGGCGTGGAAGGGGCGCGTTGAGTGACGTTAACGCTTACGGAAATGCAGGAAGCCTGCTCTCGATGCGCGCCCGTGTAAAGCATCGGATTCGATGCGTCAAGCCGGTGGGTTCACTGTTGCCTCGTCATGCCCGAGCCGCTGCTCGCGCATGAAGATATAGAGTCCGGCCGCGATGATGATCGCTGCGCCTGCGATCGTCGCCCACGACGGAACGTCGCCGAACACGAGATATCCGAACGTCACCGCCCACACGATCATCGAATACTGGTAGGGCACGACAACCGAGGCGGGTGCGAGCTTGAGCGAGCGGTTGACGCAGAGCAGGGCGCAGACCGAGACCAGTCCGGCCGCGGCGAACAGGCCGAGGCTCGGAAGCGTCGGCGTTACCCAGCCGATCGGCGCCAGCACGGCGCCGAATGCGAACGTGCCGAGAAATTGCGATGACGCCAGCACGATGTCGGGTGTTGCACGCAGCGAGCGCGTGATCAGCATCAGGATCGCAAACGAGGTGCTGCCGCCGAGCGCGATCAGCGCGGGCCAGCTCACGGTTTGCGCCGATGGCCGCAGCGCGATCAGCACGCCGCAGAAGCCGATCAGGATGGCACTCCAACGCCGCCAGCCGACCCTCTCGCGCAGCACGATCGCCGAGAGCGCCGTGACGAAGATCGGACAGGCGAGATAGTAGGTGATAACGTCGGCGAGCGGCAGGTAGCGCGCGGCGAGGAAGAATGCGGCGACTTCAAGCGTCGAGAGAATGACGCGGAGGAACTGTAGCCACGGCCGCTCCAGTTGCAGGAAATCGCGGCGGTGTCGCCAGATCAGAGGCGCAAGCAGGACAAACGAGGCGCAAGCGCGCAGCCACAGCAGTTGTCCGAGCGAATAGGTGCCGACGATATATTTGCCGAGCGCATCGCCGAACGAGAACATCCAGACGCCAAGCAGCATCAGACCGATGCCGGCTAGCCGCGCCGTGCGGTCGTCGGAGGTCGGTGAGATTTTGGCGAGCAGGGTCATATCGGTGTATCGGCATATGTGCGGAAGTTGCACGAGGTCAGGCTGTCATACGCGGGCTTGACCCGCGTATCCATCGATCTCGGCAATATGCTACTCAAGCAGATGGATTGCCGGGTCAAGCCCGGCAATGACGGCGTTATTGCCGCAGCCGCACCGCAGGGCCGCCCGCCATGACCGACTTCGATCCGACAAAGCACCGCATGGTGCCACAGCAGCGCTGGTTCGAGGATTTTATCCTCGGCGAGCGTTTTGTGATCCCCAGCCGCACCATGACCGAGGCGGTATTCGCGGCATTCCAGACTGCGAGCGGCGACACTCATCCGGTCCATTACGATGTCGAATACTGCCGTGCCCGCGGGATGCCGCATCTGTTGGCCCATGGTTTCCAGACGCTGGTGCATACCGCGCCCGGTGCGGGACTGTTCCCGTATGTAGTGGAGGAGTCGCTGGTCGGCTTTCTCGAACAGTCCAGCAAGTTTCTGAAACCTGTCTATGCCGGCGACACCATCTATCCCGCGCTCGAGGTGACCGAACTTGTTCCAGGCCGGTCGACTGGCGTGGTCGCTCTGCGTTCCACGGTGCACAACCAGCGCAAGGAACTGGTGCTCGAAGGACTCCAGAAATTCCTCATCCGGCGGCGCGATGCCGCGGCTGCGAAGACGTAAGCGGATCGTGTTCGATTGCCACCTTCCGGAGAATTGACAAGCCTTCGGTCATCGGTTGCCTTGGATGTGTAACGACGATCGCGCGCCGGGTTGCTGCGATGACATTGATACTGGTTATAGCCCTTGCCGCCGCCGTGATCTGGTGGGCCGAACGCAGTACGCAGCATCTGGCGCTCGCGGCGGCCGGACTGTGCTTCGTCGTCGCGGTTTTGCTGTTTGCCGTGGACGATGCGACGCGAGCCATTCTGCTGGCGGCGATGCTGGCTGCCGCCGTATTCGGCGCATCGGTCGTCAAACACGCGCACAGCGGGTTGAAGCTGATCGCAACCGATCTGCCGCTGCTTTTTGCGGGCACCGTTCCCTTCTTTATCGTGCAGTATCCGCTGGCGGTTCTGGCAGTTGTCGCTGGCGGTGTTTTGCTGGCGAGCGGTGCCGCGGCTGCGCTGCTTTACATGCAGGGTGCGCCAATCCCCTTCGAATGGCAGGCGATGATCTTCGTCGCCGCCGCTGTTGGTCTGTTCGGGGCTTATCGTGCGAGCGGCGGCGCGGCAGCGTTCCGGCCGATTGCCGCGCAACGCCGCCATTTTCTGTCGGCTTTCGTCGCCTCGCTGCTCGATTCGCGGTCGTGGCGTCACGTCAATGATCTTGCGCTGAGCGATATCGCAAGCGAGCGGCTGCCCCTGATGCCGGCGGTTGCGGCGCGCACGCAGGATTGTCCCGACATCATCGTCATCCAGCATGAATCGATTTTCGATCCGCGGATTTACGGGCTTCCGGTCGAACCCGGCGTCGCAGCCTTTTTATCGCCGGAGCGTGGCTCCTACGGATCGCTCCACGTCGACATTTTCGGCGGCGGATCGTGGCAGTCCGAATTCAGCCTGCTGACCGGCTTGTCCAGCGCGAGCTTCGGCTCAAATGCGTACTATCTGTTCAAGCGCGGCGTCGGCCGGTTTCATCATAGCCTGCCGAATTGGCTCTCTTCGCTCGGCTACAGGGCATCGCTGGCGTCGAGCTGCCGCCGCAGCTTCCTCAACTACGATGCGTTCTATCGGGGAATCGGAATTTCCGATCGCATCTTTACCGATGATTTTCCCGCGCCGTTCGATGCCGATACATTCGAGGCGACGCATTCCGACGCGGCGTTTCTCCCCGCCGTCATCGATGCGCATGCCAGGCGGATCGCGGAAGATCCCGCGCCGCGCTTCCTGTACGTGCTGACCAATTCCAATCACGGTCCGCATACGCGGCGGCTGGTGGCCCCCGGACAATACGAACGCGAGCGCGCGTTCGCGTCCGCAAGCCATCCCGATCCCTGCTATGCGGAGTATTATGCAAGGCTTGCGGAAACCGCGGCGACGTGGGCGCGGCTCAGAACGGAGTTGGCCGCGCGGTTCCCGGATCGTCCCACGCTCGTGGTGCATTACGGCGATCATCAGCCGGTCATGACACGGCGGATCGAAACGAAGCTCAAACTCGCACCTGACGCGCAGCGCCAGTTCCGCACCTTTTATGCCATGGAGGCCCTGAACGGCGCTGCCGACCGGCTTGTGCCGGGGCTGGGCCGTGCACTCGACATCGCCTTCCTCGGGACCGTTGCCCTGCAACAGGCCGGCCTGGCGCTGGACGACGTGTTCGCGACCCGCGCCAGCCTGCTTGATCAGTGCGGGGAGGCGTATTTCGCCTCGCCGTCGGAGCGGAAACGCCGTTTTCATCGCACCCTCGTCGCGCGGGGCCTGATCGATGTGGCGGGCGCGCGGGATATCGGCGTCCGGCCGGCGTTGCGTTCCTCAAACCCCTGACACGGCCGTCTTGCGGGGCCGGTTCGGGTTTGACGGTTGCCGCGTGAGAGGCCCTGAGCTACCACTCCGCCATGAAATTTCTCGATGAAGCCAAGGTCTACATCCGCTCCGGCGACGGCGGGAACGGCTGCGTGGCGTTCCGCCGCGAGAAGTTCATCGAGTTCGGGGGACCATCCGGCGGCAATGGCGGCCGTGGCGGCGACGTCATCGTCGAGGTCGCCGACGGCCTCAACACGCTGATCGATTACCGCTACCAGCAGCATTTCAAGGCACCGAAGGGTGGCAACGGCATGGGTTCCGATCGCCACGGCGCCAACGGCAAGGACATTGTGCTCAAGGTGCCCGTGGGCACCCAGATCATCGATGAAGATCGCGAGACGCTGATCCACGATTTCACCCGGGTCGGTGAACGCTTCGTGCTGGCGGAAGGTGGCAACGGCGGTTTCGGCAATGCGCATTTCAAGTCGTCCACCAATCGCGCGCCGCGCAACGCCAATCCCGGCCAGCCCGGCGAGGAGCGGTGGATCTGGCTGCGGCTGAAACTCATTGCCGATGCGGGTCTCGTCGGCTTGCCCAACGCCGGAAAGTCGACGTTCCTTTCCAAGGTCAGCGCGGCGAAGCCGAAGATCGCGGACTATCCGTTCACGACATTGCACCCCCAGCTCGGCGTGGTGAATGCCGAT
>JBQCIZ010000780.1:0-3317 GCA_051953235.1 Nitrobacter sp.
TCCTCCGGAACGCCCCCGGACAAGTGCGCAGCGAACCGCATTTGCGCGCGCTGCAGCGAGCTGGCTGGCGAGGCATCCGGGTCTTGCCGGGGAGATCTATACAGGCACCATAAATAATGTGAAATGGCTTAGAGACTACCACGATGTTATTCAGGCGGCCCGCGACGAACCAAAGAGCCTCGAGGAGTTGCAAGCCAATGTCGGTCTAAAGCGGCCAGGTTATGACGACCATCACATCGTCGAGAAAACGTGGGCGGAATACTTCGGCTTCGCGAAGTCGCAGGTCAATGATCCGTCAAACCTCGCTAGTATCCCGAGACTGACGCACTACCAAATAACGGGATGGTATATGACCAAGACTGAAGAATTTGGAGGACTGTCGCCTCGCGAATATTTATCAGGCAAAGACTGGGATGAGCGCAGGCGAGTGGGTCTGCTGGCTCTTGTAAGATTCAAGGTATTAAAGCCGTGAACATAAGACGTATCAGTTTGGCAGACATTTCGACCGATATCCTTGTCGAACGATTTGCGCAGATCGGTGTAGAACAGGACCGAGCGTTGCTTGGTGGGCAAATCGCGCAATTTAATCGGCTATTTGATTTGATGGACGATGTGTCCAATGAGTTGAAAGCTCGCGAAGGGGATCAACGGCGAAGACTGGTGCAGCTATATGGTCATCCAAATATGCAGGTACGGCTAAAGGCGGCCAAACATACGCTTGCTGTATTGCCGATCGAAGCGCGTCAGCAACTCGAGGCTGTTGCTGATACTCATTGGATGCCCCAGGCCGGGGAGGCTGGAATGTGCATCGAGTTTCTCGACGATGGAACGTTCAAGCCAAATTGAGGCTGCACGTCACCAAATGTCATTTGGTGAGAATCAGGATGTTGATTAAATCCCCGCGCCCCAGCTTCGCGCCGTCTTCAAAATCCAGTCGCGGTAGAGCGCGAGTGGCGTGACGCCGGTGAGTCCGCCGCAGCCTGAGGCGTTATTCGGGCCTGTCGACCAGCTCACGACGCCGATGATGACGCTGCCGCCGTTTGAATCCAGAAAGGCCGGTGCACCGGAATCGCCGGTGCAGGCGCCGAGGCCCGCGCGGGTGTTGTTAGTCAAGGGATCGACCAGGCGGATCTGCAGGGTGCCGGGCCGTCCGGTGACATTGAGACTCGCGGCGCGCGCCACGCCGCCGCTGCGGCCGTCGCCGCGAACCGCGACGCCCATGCCGACGACGGTAAGACGTTGACCGACGGCGACCGGCATCAGCGCGCCGCCGAGTGTGGCGGGTTGCGCGGGAAGCGGCGAGGCGAGCTGCAGCAGCGCGACGTCGGCGGTGGCGCGATGCGCCAGCAGACTTTGCATATTGAATTGCGGATGCGCCGCGGCTCGTTTGATGTCGAGCAGCCGCGGCGGCTTACTCTTGTAGTCCACCATCTTGTAGGTCGTGCCGGGCGCAATGCAGTGCGCGGCGGTGAGAATGATATCGCGCGCTATCAGCGTGCCGGTGCAGGACGTGCCATGCGAGCCGACGATGGTGACGATGGCGTTCGCCGCCGCGGGCGAGGGCGCGCTGCCGCCGCCGACCATGGCGAAGGCGGGTTGCGTCAGTGCCAGGACGGATGCGGCCGCAGCCATGCGGATGAATTGCTGGATCATGCGGCGATGTGAGCCATCGTGCGCGCCGACTGTCAATATTTGCAAGGTCACAACGAGGATATCCGATGCCGTCGATACTTCTGACCGGACCGGCGATCGAGCCGTGGTCGGTCGCGGAGGCCAAAAGCTTCCTGCGCACCGAGAACGATGACGACGATACCGTGGTTGCCTCGCTGATCGCGGCGGCGCGTAATCAGGTGGAGGCGCTGACACGTTCCGCCCTGATCGCGCAGACCTGGCGCTTCGTGCTGGACCAATGGCCGAAGGACGGGCGCATCAAGCCGGGCAGGGGGCCGCTGCGGTCGCTGGTTGCGGCGCGGGTTTACGATTCCGCCGGCGATGCCATCGCCATCGATGTTGGGACATTCGTTCTGGACAAGGCGGCTGGCGTGATCGCGTCACCCTGCTGGGCGCTCCCTGTGCCGGGCCGCGCCACCGCGGGCATTGAGCTCGACGTCGAGATCGGCTTCGGCTCGGCGGCGACCGATGTGCCGGACGTGATGCGCCACGCGGTGCGCACGCTGGTGGCGCACTGGTACGAGAACCGCGGCCTGATCGCGATCGGCCAGACGGTCGCGATGATGCCGGCCAGCGTCAACGCCATGATCGCGAGCTACCGCGTGCGCACGCTCTGATAGTTGCCCTCCAGAGGATATCGCCATGACCAGCGCCAATTCCGCGCTTCGCACCGCCGTGCACGATGCGCTTGCCACCGACAGCGGCCTTCAGGCTGCGCTAGGCGGCGCGCGAGTCTATGACGAGCCGCCGCGCGGCGACCTGCTGCCCTATGTCAGCATCGGCGAGGCGCGCCTGACCGATGCATCGGTCGACGACGGGCCGACCCAGGAGCATCAGATCACGCTGCATGCGCGTTCGCGGAAGGGCGGACAGACCGAGGCCCATATCATCGCCGGCGCGGTGCTGCAGGCGCTCGACGATGCGCCGCTGACGCTCGATGGCTTCCGGTTGGTCAACTTTCGTTTCGCGGTCGCCGACATCCGGCGCGAGGCCGACGGTCGCACTTATCACGCACAGGTGCGGTTCCGCGCCGTGACCGAACCCACAATCTAGTTCAAGGAGCCGTCATGGGCGCACAAAAGGGCAAGGATCTGCTGCTGAAAATGAGCGACGGCGCGAGTTTCGTCACCGTCGCTGGACTGCGCAGCCGCAGGATCGCATTCAACGCCGAGATCGTCGACATCACCAATGCAGAGTCGACCGACCGTTGGCGTGAGCTATTGGCGGGCGCCGGCGTCAAACGCGCGTCGTTGTCAGGGCGCGGCCTGTTCAAAGACGCCGCGTCGGACGCGCTGGTACGGCAGGCGTTCTTCGACGGCACGATCAACGACTGCCAGGTGGTGGTGCCCGACTTCGGCACCATCGAAGGGATGTTCCAGATCTCGAGCCTCGAATTTTCTGGCGAGCACAACGGCGAGGTGACTTTCGATCTCGCGCTGGAGTCCGCGGGCGCGCTGACATTTACGGCGATGTGAGCTTTTACCCTCCCCTCGATGGAGGATAAAGAAAGGAGTCTCCATGCCCAACAGACATCGCGGCGAGATCGCCGCCGAATTCGGCGGACGGCAGCGGACGTTGGTGCTGACGCTCGGCGCGCTGGCGGAGCTCGAATCCGCGTTCGGGGCGGACGATCTGGTGGCGCTGGC
>JBQCIZ010000781.1:0-4705 GCA_051953235.1 Nitrobacter sp.
CATCAGCGCGGCGACCACGAGGCTGATCATGGCGCCAACGCGCTCGCGCGGATAGAGATCGCGGATGATCGCGCGTGCGATCACCATGCCGCCGGCGCCGCCGAGCGCCTGAAAGAATCGCGCGGCGATCAGTTGCGGCAGCGTTTGCGCAAAAATGCAGCCGATGCTGGCGACGATCATCAGGCCGATGCCCGCGAGCAAGATTGGCCGGCGGCCGTAACGGTCCGACAATGGTCCCATCACGATCTGCGAGACGGCGAGGCCGACCATGTAGAGCGACACCGTCATCTGCGCGACGGAAATGTCGCGGCCGAACGTGGCGGCAAGTTCCGGCAGCGTCGGCACCAGCATGTAAAGCGACACCGGAGCGAGCCCGGTCATCAGGACCAGCAGCAGCAATACCGTGCGGGATGGCGGCGTGACCGGAATCGTGACGGTGTTCGATAGTCTGCCGGTGACTCCGTGCATAGCTTACGGTCGGTTCCAGTTCGCTTCAGTATTGGAATCGAATGTAGCGAACTCCGCGCCGCGCAATACGGCCATTTCGGAATGCGGCTATTCGTTCACGGAGTGGTTCGGAACTAGCCCGGTGCGTGATCTTCCAGCGGCAGCGGCTCCGTCGCCGCGTCGAGCCAGACTTTCGTGGCCTCGTCGAGATGCGGGCGCACCTCGCGGCGGACGCGGGCGTGATAGTCGTTGAGCCACATCACCTCTTTCTTGCTGATGCGGCGGTCGATCAGCCGGCGGTCGATCGGCGCCAGCGTCAGGGTTTCGAAGCCGTTCATCGGCTTCTCGGCGCCGGGAATGTCGACTGCGGTGACGAGCTCAAGGTTTTCGATCCGGATGCCGAAGGCGTCGGTCTTATAGTAGCCGGGCTCGTTGGACAGGATCATGCCGCGCTTCAGCGGCGTGGTGCCGAGCTTCGAGATTCGCGCCGGGCCTTCGTGCACCGAGAGATAACTGCCGACGCCGTGACCCGTGCCATGTTCGAAGTCGACGCCGGCCTGCCAGAGAAACTGCCGCGCCAGCGTGTCGAGCTGCGCGCCGGTCGTGCCGTCGGGAAACACGGCGCGCGCGATGGCGATGTGCCCGCGCAACACGCGGGTGAAGCGGTCGCGCATCTCGTCGGTCGGCGTTCCGATGGCGATGGTGCGGGTGACGTCGGTGGTGCCGTCTTCGTATTGCGCGCCGGAATCGACCAGCAGCAGATCGCCGGGCACGATGCGGCGATTGCTCTTGCGGGTGACGCGGTAATGGACGATGGCGCCGTTCGGTCCAGTGCCGGCGATGGTCGGGAAGGAGACGTCCTTCAGCGCGCTGGTCTCGCGGCGGAAGGTTTCCAGCGCTTCGACAGCGTCGATTTCGGTGAGCGTGCCCTTCGGCGCCTCGCGATCGATCCAGGCGAGGAACCGCGCCAGCGCCACGGCGTCACGCTGGTGCGCGGTGCGGGTACCGCGGATCTCGACGTCGTTCTTGACGGCCTTGAGCAACGCCACGGGATCGCTGCCGCGCACCGGCTTGCCTCCGGCCGCCGCGATCAGGCGGCTGAGGGCATCGGCGGCGGTCGCGCCGTCCAGTGCGATCGATGCGCCGGTTGCGGCCAGCCCGGTTAGCGTCGCCGTCAACGTATCGGGCTCGCGCACGTCGGCAGCGTGTTCGAGGTGGTCGCGGCTCAGGTTGGACAGCTTGCGGTGGTCGATGAACACGGTGGGACGTCCGTCCTTAGGCACCAGCGCGTAGGACAGGGGGAGCGGTGTATGCGAAACATCGGCGCCGCGGATGTTGAAGGTCCACGCCACGGCGTGCGAGTCCGACAGCACCAGTGCGTCGGCGCCGAGTTTCGTCATCTCGGCGCGGATGCGCGAGAGCTTGTCGGCCTCAGTTTCGCCGGCAAGGTCTTTGCCGTGGATCGTCACCGGGCCGAGCGGCGGTGCGGGCCGGTCGGTCCAGACGCTGTCGACCGGGTTGCTGTCGACCGCGATCAGTTCGGCGCCGGCTTTGGTACATGCGGCGGCGAGGCGTTCCGCCGCTGCCGTCGTATGCAGCCACGGATCGAATCCGATGCGATCACCGGCCGCGAGATGGGCGGTCAGCCAGCTTTCCGGCGGCGGCTCGATCAGCGATGCAATCGTCCAGGCTTCGGTATCCACCTGCTTCGCGGCCTGCAAGGTATAGCGGCCGTCGACGAACAGCGCGGCGGCCTTCAACAGCACGATGGCGAGGCCGGCCGACCCGGTGAAGCCTGTCAGCCATGCGAGCCGTTCCTCGGAGGGCGCGACATACTCATTCTGCTGCTGATCGGCGCGCGGAATCACGAATCCCGTCAGTTGCCGCCGCGCCAATTCCTCGCGAAAGGCGGCGAGCCGAGCGGTCAGTGCGACGCCACCTTCGGGCTCGTCGAACGTCTGGAAATGGGCTTCGAACATTGTTTTGGTATCCTAGGACCGTGGTGATGGCCGCACAACACGAGGACGTATCGGCTCAATTTGGCATAACTTATGCTACAAAATGCTGGGTAGCGTTCAATCGGCAGGAGTGATTTGCTGCCAGAAATGCTCTCAAAGCAGTTTCGGGGGAAATGTCAGGAGTGCCTCACCGATAAGGGGATGCACGATGCCTGCTTTTACGTTCGAGAAGATTTCTCCGTCCGCTCGCCGTGAGCCGCCTGCCGCCGCGCCCGAAACCAAGCCGTCCGGCGTTCTCGTGAAGATGCTCGGCCATTTGCCCCGATCACGCACACGGAAGAACAAACGTCCGACCCGGCAGAGCGAAAGCTGTGACGGGATTCCGGCGCGGGATTGACATCAATACCGGTGCTGCATCAGCAGGCTGCACCATCCATCGATCCGGATTTGCCGAACCAGCACGAGTCCTTGCGTGCGATAGGTGCTGATCACGCCGCGCGTTTGATGCGGCAACAATCCCGATAAAATCACCATGGCCTCGGGCGCAAGATGCGCCGCCATTGGCGGGGCGAGGTGGCGCAGCGGATTGGCCAGAATATTCGCCATCACCAGGTCGAACGGTGCGCGTGACCGGAATTGCGGCGCCGAGAAGCCGGTCGCGCAAATCGAGACGATGAGATCGCCGACGCCGTTGAGCACAGCGTTCTCTCGCGCCACGATTGCCGAGCGTGGATCGATATCGCTGGCGAGCACCTTGCGGCGCAGGGCCTTGGCGGCGGCGATGGCGAGGACACCGGTGCCCGCACCGAGATCGAGAACGCGCCGCGGCATCTTGCTGTGCAGAACCTGATCGAGCAGCAGCAGGCAGCCGCGCGTGGTGCCGTGATGCCCGGTCCCGAATGCCAGCGCGGCTTCGATCTCGATGCCGAGCTTGTTCGGCGGCACATGCGCCCGGTCGTGCTGGCCGTGGACGATGAAACGGCCGGCAGCAACCGGGATCAGCCCCTCGAGGCTGGCCTTGACCCAGTCCTTGGCGGCGACGATATCGAACACGATCGTTTGCGCGATGTCGTCGCTCGCGGCCACCGCCACCAGCGAGCGGATGCGCTCCTGGATCGGCGGCTCGGCGAAATGCACGGTGACATCCCAGCGGCCGTCGCTGCGTTCGAACGCAGCCACCGCCGCCTCGCCGTCCTCGAGGCTCTCGGTGAGGAGATCGGTGACCCGCCGCGCGGTCTGCTCGTCGCCGATGGCGAAGGTGGCGCGGCTGGTCGCGGATGTCAGGGTGTCGGTCATTGGAATCCGGGCAGGGGCTGGTGGTGGCTATCCACAAGGGATCACGCGGTCATACCGGGATTCTCGGGCGGCTCCTACATGGTTCTTGCCTGGCTTTTCCACCGTGTGGTCCACAGGTTTTCCACAGGATTATCCATAGCTTCCACGTCATGGCCGCCGGTCATTTCACGAGACAGGTAAAGAGCTTGCGGCCGGTGCTACGGTTAATCCCCGGTAGCATCTGTGTTCAAATCGCAGCGAAATCGCGGCGAGGTTTTTAGAGGTTTTTCGCTACGGATGTCCCCAAGCAGAACGCGGGGGCGTCAATGGACTATCAGGGCATCGATCAGGTCGAACCGCCCGGAAGGACATCCGGGATTGCGGCCGAGGACATCATGTGGGCCGTCGGCATCAGTGCCGTTGTGCTCGGTTTGACACCGGTGATGGCGGTCTATCTTTTGCTGATCGCGTGAGCCGCTAGCTGCGCGCGAACAGCGTCCGATGATCCCGCAAAATGGTTTGCGCGGCATTGTGGCCGGGTGCGCCGGTGACGCCGCCGCCGGGATGGGCGCCCGATCCGCAATGGTAGAGGCCCTTCAGCGGCCCGCGATAGTCGGCATGGCCGAGCATCGGACGCGCCGAGAACAACTGGTTCAGCGTCAGCGCGCCGTGGAAAATGTCGCCGCCGAGCAGCCCGAACTCCCGCTCCAGATCGAGCGGCGAGAGCACCTGCCGGCCGATAACGCTCGCCGCAAATCCCGGCGCGTAGCGGTCGACGGTCGCGATCATGAGATCGGCCACCTCGTCGCGATGCACGTCCCAGGACGCGCCGTCCGGCAAGTGCGGCGCGACATGCTGGCAGAACAGGCTTGCCACGTGCTGGCCCGATGGCGCCAGTGAGTCATCGAGCACGGATGGAATCAGCATCTCGACGACCGGCTCGCGGCTCCAGCCGAACCGCCGCGCGTCCTGCCAGGCACGATCCATGTAGCCGAGGCCGGGTGCGATGATGATGCCGGCGCTGA
>JBQCIZ010000782.1:0-2963 GCA_051953235.1 Nitrobacter sp.
GGCGCAGAACGCCTCGCTGACCGACGTGCACTGGTCGATGTCGGGCGAAATCGTGCTGATGACGCTGGTGGGCGGCCTCGGCACCGTGTTCGGGCCGGTGGTCGGCGCCTTCGTGATCATCGCCATGCAGCAGTATCTGGCCGGTTTCGGCCAGTGGGTGACCGTCATTCAGGGCGTGATCTTCGTGGTCTGCGTGCTGACCTTCCGGCGCGGCGTGATCGGCGAAATTGCTCATTATTTCAAGCGGTCCCTGTAGAAAATATCGTGCAACGGCGGGTTTTCGCCGCGCCACAAAGCGGTGGAAGACCAGCCGTGCGGGGCCATGGGTTGCCCGCTTATCTGCGAAATGGTCTATGACAGTCCGGTGAGGCGGGGCGCCGTGCGCCCGGCCGTCCTGGACATTTTTTCCGCAAAGTGGATGAAACAATGCTGCGTTGGTTTCGGTCCTTTCTGCCGAAAGAGGAACGGTTTTTCGACCTGTTCGCCCGCCACGCACAGACGGTCGTGCAGGGCGCCCAGGCGCTGCAGGGCATGCTGAACGGCGGCGAGGAAACGCCGGTGTTCTGCCAGCGGGTCAGCCAGTTCGAGAACGACGCCGACGGCATCACCCGTGAGGTGCTGACCGCGGTGCGCCGCACCTTCATCACCCCGTTCGACCGCGTCGACATCAAGAACCTGATCACGTCGATGGACGACGCCATCGACCAGATGCAGGGGACCGCGAAGGCCGTGGTGCTGTTCGAGGTCCGCACCTTCGAGCCGCCGATGCGCGAGATCGGCGCGCTGATCGTGGAATGCGCCAACCTGGTCGGCCGCGCGCTGCCGCTGCTCAAATCGTCCGGCGAGAACGTCGCGCTGCTGACGGCCATCACCGAGGAACTCGGCAAGCTGGAAGGCCGCGTCGACGACCTGCACGACATCGGCCTGAAGGAGCTGTTCCTGAAGCATCGCAACGCCAACGCGATGGACTTCATCGTCGGCGCCGAGATCTACGATCATCTCGAGAAGGTCGCCGATCGCTTCGACGACGTCGCCAACGAGATCAACAGCATCGTCATCGAGCAGGTATAGGGCAGGGCCGCGCACGTGGATGCCACGCTGGGTCTTCCGATTCTGGTCGGCCTGATCGCCGTCGCGCTGCTGTTCGATTTTCTGAACGGCCTGCACGACGCGGCCAACTCGATCGCGACCATTGTCTCGACCCGGGTGCTGCGGCCGCAATACGCGGTGTTCTGGGCCGCGTTCTTCAACTTCGTCGCGTTCCTGGTGTTCGGCCTGCATGTCGCCAACACCATCGGCACCGGCATCATCGAGCCGAGCGTGATCGACGCGCAGGTGATCTTCGCGGCGCTCGTCGGCGCCATCGTCTGGAACCTGGTCACCTGGGGGCTCGGCATTCCCTCGAGCTCGTCGCACGCGCTGATCGGCGGCCTGCTCGGCGGCGGCATGGCCAAGGGCGGCCTGTCGGTCGCGGTGTGGAGCGGCCTGTCGAAGACGCTGCTCGCGATCGTGCTGTCGCCGGTGGTCGGCTTCGCGCTGGCGCTGGTTCTGGTCGCGGTCGTCTCGTGGCTATCGGTGCGCTCGACGCCGTTCGCGGTGGACCGCGCCTTCCGCACGCTGCAGTTCTTCTCGGCCTCGCTGTATTCGCTCGGCCACGGCGGCAACGACGCGCAGAAGACCATGGGCATCATCGCCGTGCTCTTGTTCTCGCAAGGCTATCTCGGCGACCACTTCGAGATCCCGTTCTGGGTGGTGCTGGCGTGCCAGTCCGCGATGGCGCTGGGCACGCTGATGGGCGGCTGGCGCATCGTGCGCACCATGGGCCTGCGCATCACGAAACTGACGCCGATGCAGGGCTTTTGCGCGGAAACCGGCGGCGCCGCGACGCTGTTCATGGCGACCTTCCTCGGCGTGCCCGTCTCGACCACCCACACCATCACCGGCGCCATCGTTGGCGTCGGCGCGGCGCGGCGGCTGTCGGCCGTGCGCTGGAACGTCGCCAGTTCCATCGTCTATGCGTGGGTCATCACCATTCCGGCCTCGGCGCTGGTTGCCGCGCTGGCCTACTGGGCGGTGTCGTTCGTCAAGTGACGAGCTTCAATCCGGCGATCCCCGCGACGATCAGGCCAATGCAGGCGAGCCGCATCGCGGTCGCGGGTTCGCCGAGCAGCACGATCCCCAGGATCGCGGTTCCGACCGCGCCGATCCCGGTCCACACCGCGTAGGCGGTGCCGATCGGTAGGGTTTTCAGCGCCCAGCCGAGCAGCAGGATGCTGGCGGCCATGGCGGCGAGCGTCAGCACCGAGGGGATGAGCCGGCTGAATCCGTCGGTGTATTTCAGGCCGATGGCCCAACCGATTTCCATCAATCCGGCGATGAACAAAATGAACCAGGCCATGACGACCCTTCTCCTGAAATGGGCAGGGTCGTCCCCGCAGGAATACCAAAGCGTTTTCGAGCGAAGTGGATACCGGTTCGCGTGAAGAAAACGCGTCAGACCAAATACGATCTGATGGAAGGTCGTCCTTCCCGGTCCTATATGAGGCGGGGCAGACAGGTTCGCAACCGCCCAAATCCCCTTGATCCCGCCGGTTTTCCCTGCCACACGCTCGCGTCATGTCCGACCTTGCCCTCCAGACCGAACAGGCCCCGCGCTCGCCGCTGGCGGCGGAAGTCGCGCGCCGGCGCACCTTCGCGATCATCTCGCACCCCGACGCCGGCAAGACCACGCTGACCGAAAAGCTCCTGCTGTTCGGCGGCGCCATCAACCTCGCCGGTCAGGTCAAGGCCAAGGGCGAGCGCCGCAACACCCGTTCCGACTGGATGAAGATCGAGCGCGAGCGCGGCATCTCGGTCGTCACCTCGGTGATGACCTTCGAGTTCGAGGACCGCGTCTTCAACCTGCTGGACACGCCGGGCCACGAGGACTTTTCGGAAGACACCTATCGCACGCTGACCGCGGT
>JBQCIZ010000783.1:0-2981 GCA_051953235.1 Nitrobacter sp.
CAGCAGATCGCGCGGCACGAACAACTGCCGCCGCGACGCATCGCGCCCGAATGCCGCGATCACACGCGTGATGCCATATGCAAGACCGGCATGACGGGTCAGATGGTCCAACTCGTCGGACTGGTGTCCGGCAATGCGCGCCGCGAGCGACAGCAACGTGCATGACGTGTCGCCGAGGTACGGCTCCAGCACCGCCATGTCCGGCATCGGATCGTTGTAGAGATCGAACTGGTGCGCCTCAATCAGGCGCGTGAGCGGCTCAACCGGCAGATCGTGATCCCGGATCGCCGCCAGAAGCTCTGCCGCGACTGGATTGCCCTCGACGCTGCCATGCCCCGCACCCGCGAGCATGTCGGTCCACCATTGCAGGCGGATTTCACCGGGCAGCGGCTGGGTGACCTGTTCCCTGACCCGGACAATCTCCACGTTGAAGGCGTAAAGCGCCAGCAGCGCGCGGCGGTACGACACGGGGACGAAGATCGCCGCCGCATAACTTTCGAAATCGTGGGTGCGCACCAGATCCGCGCAGAACGCAGCGGAGGCGCCATCTGCGCCGCTCATGGCACGGCAATGAGCGCCGCCGCGACCCTGCGCCGCTCGCCCAGCATGATGTTGTAGGTTCTGATTGCCGGTCCGGTCAGCATGGTGTCGATTCCGACGTGGAGACGCCGCAACGCTGCGCGCAGATCGGACGGTGCGAGCCAGACCTCGGTGCCGGTGCCGATCAGAAGCGTATCGATCCCGTTTGCACCCGCAAACACCCGTTCCAGCGAATGGCGATCGATCTCCTGCGGCCGCGTCACCGGCCACGCCCAGATGCCGTCGGGCAGGCACAGCAACGACCCGCGATGCGACATGGTGTCGAAGCGAAAACCGCCGTTGCCGTAGGCCTCGATCGGCGCGGAGCGCGGAAGGTGCGGCGCGTCCGGGATATCCCGTGTCACGGCTTCGCGGACTTGGCCGGTTTGGCCGGCTTCTCTGGCTTCTCCTCGGCATCCTCGCGATGCTCGCCGACGCCGAGATAGATCAGGATCGGGGCCGCGATGAAGATCGAGGTGTAGGTGCCGACCAGCACCACGCCGAACATCATGACCGCCGTGAAGCTGTGGATCGCCGGTCCGCCGAACAGCAGCAGCGCCAGCAATGCGAGCGTCACCGTGACGTGGGTGATGATCGAGCGCGACAGCGTCGAGTTGATGGACTCGTTCAGCAATTGCGGCATCGGCATCTTCTTGTAGCGCCGCAGCATCTCGCGGATACGGTCATAGATGACGACGGTGTCGTTAAGTGAGTAGCCGAGAATGGTCAGAAGCGCTGCGATGCTGGTGAGGTCGAAGTCGACCTGCGAGATCGACATGAAGCCGATGGTCAACACGATGTCGTGCACGTTGGCAATCATGGCGCCGAGCGCGAATTGCCATTCGAACCGGAACCAGAGATAGATCAGGATGCCGACGATCGCCAGCATCAGGCCGATCATGCCGTAGGCGAGCAGTTCGCCCGATACGCGCGGACCCACCACCTCGACGCGGCGGTAAGTTACCGTATCGCCCAGCGCGCCGCGCACCTTCTGCACCGCGTCCTGCTGGGCAGCGTCGCCGCCCGGCTGTTCGGCGACCCGGATCAGAACCTCCGTCGGCCCGCCGAACTGCTGGAGCTGGACCTCGCCGAGACCGAGCTTGTTAAGCGTCGTACGCATCGAGGCGATGTTCACGTCGCCGGATTTGGCCTGCACCTCGAGCAGCGTGCCGCCCTTGAAGTCGATGCCGAAATTCAGCCCGTGGGTGAAGAACAGCGTGATGGCGAGGATCGACAGCAGCGCCGAGATCGGGAAACTGATGCGGCGGAAGCGCGTGAAATCGAAATGGGTATCGTCGGGAACGATCCGCAGCGACGGCAGCCAGCCGAAGCAACTGACGATGGTCAGTACGACGATGAGGGCACCGAGCCCGAGCAAAACGAAATGGGTCACAGTCGGCTCCGCATTGTCAAATCGGCACGTTTTGCGGCCGCTTCCACCACACCCATGCCGCGACGATCAGCCGGGTCACCTCGAATGCGGTAAACACCGTCGTAATGATGCCGACGCCGAGCGTGACGGCGAAGCCGCGCACCGGGCCGGTGCCGATATAGAACAGCACGGCGGCGGCGATGAACGTCGTGATGTTCGAATCCAGAATCGTCGCCAGCGCGCGCTTGAACCCGGCGTCGATCGCCGAGATCGCCTGGCGGCCGCCGCGGATTTCCTCGCGGATACGCTCATAGATCAGCACGTTGGAGTCGACGGCGATACCGACCGTCAGCACGATGCCGGCGATGCCCGGCAGCGTCAGCGTGGCGTTCAGGAGCGACAGAACGCCGAAGATCATGGCGACGTTGATGGCGACCGCGATGTTCGCGAACACGCCGAACAAGCGATAGGTCACCAGCATGAACACGATCACCATGATCGAGCCGACATAGGCCGCGAGTTCGCCCTTCTCGATCGAGTCCTGTCCGAGGCCGGGACCGACGGTGCGCTCCTCGATGATGGTCAGCGGCGCCGGCAGCGCGCCGGCACGCAACAGGATCGCGAGATCGTTGGCCTGCTGCACGGTGAAATTGCCGGAGATCTGGCCCGAGCCGCCGGTGATCGGCTCACGGATGACCGGCGCCGAAATCACCTCGTTATCGAGGATGATCGCAAACGGCTGTCCGACGTTTTCAGATGTCGCGCGTGCAAACTTGCGCGCACCGTTGGTGTTGAATTTGAAGGTCACGATCGGTTCGCTGGTGCGCGGGTCGAACCCGGGTTGCGCATCGATCAGGTCACCGCCGGACACCAGCACCTGCTTCTTGACGACATAAGGCACTTTCGGCGACTGCGAACTCATCAGGACTTCGGAGTCGGCCGGCACCCTGCCCTGCGCCGCCTGATCCGCCGGCACGCTCGAATCGACCATGCGGAAATCCATCTTGGCGGTCTTGCCGAGAATTTCCTT
>JBQCIZ010000784.1:0-5394 GCA_051953235.1 Nitrobacter sp.
CCCAGACCTGATCCTTGAGGCCCAGCTCGTTCCACTGGATCATCCCGCTCAGGTAGAACTCGATCTGCTTCGTCATTTCTCGCCTCGTCTTGAAATCAGGGTGCCTTACTGGCTGACGAAGCGAAGGTAAGCGATACCTACCCACGGCGTCAAGGGGTAGGTAGGGAAAACTTACGCACTTATTTTTGGGTGCTTACCGACTCGACTCCAGAACCGAGCGGTGCTTGGATAAGAACATTACGAGAACATTTGCCGGAGATCGCGGTGATCACGTACTACGTCGTTCAGGCCTTTTTGGTCGGCAACAAGGGCTTCTTGATCCCTGAGGAGCCTCGTGAAGCGCGCAGCGAAGGGCACGCTCGGCTATGGGCCGAACGCTTAGCGGAGGGCAGGGCAGGTGTGGTGGCCTTCTCGAGGACGGGCGATCCTGCAACCGGCGATTACGATGATGCGAAGATCATCTGCCAGTTTGGTGACGTGCCAGAATTGGACCTATTGTTGACCGGTTAATGAGGCCGGACAAATCTCGCCGAAGGTCTGAAGGATTGCGAGGAGGGCGGCCTCCGGCAGCAGTTCTGGGTGTTGCTGAATATGGCGGCGCACCGCTTGGTGCAAATCTTCCGAGTTGAGATTTTTAAAGCACCCCCGCAGGGCGATTTGAGCGGGCGTCACGTTGCCATTGTCGTCTGAAAGTCGAGTTCGCGCTTCCAGCAGCCCGAAAGAATATCCGGAAGCGAACCCCGAAAAGTCGGCGAGATATTGCGCTGCGGTATAGCCTACTTCATCGGCATACGCTCGCGAGGCGAGTAAGAGTCCCACCAGAAGGACAGCTATACTGCATCGTATTTTCCAACTACCCGGTGACATATGGGCCACTCCTGGCGGAATTCCTTGAACTTCTTGGCGGGGTTCCACTGCTCTAGATCCCACTCTCGATCATTCCAGCCGTTGAGCCGTTTGATGATCGCCTCGGCGTCGTCGCCGAAGGGCGGCGTGTGGTAGAAGATGTGGTTCTTTCCGCGCATCGGTCGGAGATGCGGATTCACCCAGGCCACGTCGCCTGGCCAAAACTCCGGCGTCATCGACTCGCCGTCGATCATCAGCCCGTAAGCGCCCTGCACATCCTTAAGGACGGCTGGCATCTCAACGCGATCAACGATGTCCGACCCGATGATCAGCTTGCCCTTGCCGCCCTGGGCGCCGGAGTAAACTGGAAGCTTCACGCCGTTTACGCGCAGCTCCTCCTTCGGCACGAAATTGCTTCTGACTGGTTGGCCTCGCGTCCGCTCTCTTGGCTGGATTATCGGGGTGTCGTCGGAATTGTAGGCCGCGAGCAGAGCTGCGGCATCCATTCCGTAGAGCGCCGCGATCTCGGTGAGCTTTTCCACATCCGGCCGCGTCGTATCGCTCTCCCATTGGGAGACCGAGACACGACTAATGCCAAAATGAGCCGCGACAGCCTTCTGCGTGAGGCTCGCAGCCTCGCGGGCTTCCCTGAGATGCGACCCCAAGCTCGGCATGCTGGAGTCGTAGCTTACCTCCATGCAGGGTGCACCTTCCTACCCCCTTGACTGGTAGGTAAGTCAAGCCTACCTTGGCGATCATGCTTGATGTGATCGAACGCGCTTCCAAGGACATGGGGTTGGTGAAATTGGCCCGACTGCTCGGGATCAAGCACCAGAGCTTTTATTCGTGGGACAAAGTGCCCGCTGAGCGCGTGCTGGCGCTTGAGAAGATCAGCGGCATCCATCGCAGCGAAATTCGGCCTGACCTCTACCCGCCCCGCCGCCGGAAGGCCGCATGACCATGCACGGGGGCAGCAACAGCTGGCATCTAGTTCGCCGACTCCTTAGCCTTCGCAAGCTGCGATTGGATTTGCTCAATCCCGGCTTGAATATTGGCGACGGTGCCCATCGGCAAACGCAGCCGGGCAACGACTCTGATCTGAGGTACGCCGCCTGTTCCATAGTCTACGACGGCAGTGCCCAGGCTGAGGTGCAACACCCCGTCAATGATGCGCAGTTCGGTGTAGACGTCGGCGAATTGAACCGGCAGGGGCGCGGGCTCAATGATGGCATGCTCAACGCCGCCAATTACCATGTGTTTCAGCGTGGTTTCGGTGTCGGACATTCGCTCCCCCTTGATGAACTGAACCAGGCATTCGCACGCTCGCTGGCGAGGGAGTCAACCCCGTGACCCGGCAGGTGCCCTCCGACCTCAACATCGTTCGCCGGTTCTACGACCGCTGGGAGCCGTTCGAGGATACGCGCCGGCAGATCAGCGACGACCTCAAGGAACTGTTTGCCGAAGCCAAGGCCGAAGGCCTGAACCCGAAGGCGTTGCGCTCCGCGTTCGCTGAGCAATACCGCGTCGAACACCAGACCAGCGACGAGGCTAAGAAGCGCCTGAACGACGGCGCCGATTTCGAGCTCTACCTGTCGGCCCTCGCACGCGTGCGTGAGGACGACGACGAAACACCGCCCGCTTCGCAAGACAACGGCGGCGGCCCGGCGGAGACTGTGGACCTCACGGTCTCCGCCGACACCATTCACAGATCGCCGGTCAGTGACAGGCTCACCACTGTCAACGACCGGGAATCCTCTCTTGCCGGTGCGGAGGGCGATACAGACCGGCGCCAATTCCTCTCCATCGCCCCCGGAGGCGAGGCTATCGCGCATCATGGAGTTGTTGGGCCATGAGCAGGATTCCGGAGGATATTGGCCAATACGTCTCATACGATCCCACCACCGGCGTCATGTGCCGTATCGCTCCCGCTCGCCAAGGAGCCAAGGGCGCTCTCGGGCCAATCACTAACAACCAGAGGGGATATTTCGGCTTCCAGTTTCGCGGCCAAAATCTGCGCGTCCATCGCGTGGCTTTCTTCCTCATGACTGGCCGCGAGCCTGACATTGTCGACCACCGCGACGGCAATACGACCAACAACGCGTGGGCGAATCTACGGGAAGCCGACCCATCGCAGAGCAGCGCTAACCGGAAGGGCTTCGGGCCCCACAAGAAGGGCGTGCGTCCGTCGAAGGGCAGCCGCTGGCGTGCCTGCATAAAATTCAGAGGCCAGCGCGTAGGTCTTGGCTGTTTCGACACCGAGGACGAAGCGCACGCGGCTTATCGCGCGGCCGCTCATCGCCTTCACGGCGAATTTGCGAGGGTCGAATGACCTCGCTCGTAAACCAACACTGGGGAACCGACGCGGCGCGTGGGGAGCGCGCTAAGGGGGCGGTGCGTCGGCTCGCCGGTACTGGTCACAAGTTTCAGCTTGCCAGCCCCTCCCGCTGGCATGGGCACGCCGTTGACGCTGTGTGCCCCGTCACTGGCCGGGCCTTCGGGTCCGGCACTTCCTATCGCGTTGCTCGTTCCGGCTGCCCCAGAATTGAGCCTCGGTGCCGCGAGGGCACCCGGCGAGTTGTCCGGCTTCTCCCGGTCGGGCAGCTCGCTCCTCGATTTCAGCGCCCGTCGATTTGCGGTGCGCTCCGCTTTCGTCAGCACTCCGACTGCCAGGTCTCCGATGCTCCGAAAGCTCATTCCAGTCGGTCTCCAAAACTCCTGGTCACGAACAAACCAGATAGCGATGGAGCCCTTGCAAGTGTGCAACCAGTCTCGTCCCGAGGACAATAACGTGTCCAATGCTGCAACTACCGTTGACGAAGCGAGCAAGTGGGCGGACGCCCTTTTGCAGCGCGCTTATCGCGGACCCGGCGACACGATAGAGGCCGCAAGCTACCGAGCGGAGCAAAAGTACGGCGTTCCTGCTCAGACCTTTTGGGCGCTTCGCTACCGCAGGCCGAACGGCATTTTAGCACACATCTATTTGCGGCTCAAAGCCGCCTATGAAGCCGAGTGCGGACGGCAGGAGGCGAGACTTCGCCATGAACTGGAATTGGTCAAAGCGCTTCCGAGAAACGAAGCTCGGCAGGTTCTTATCGATGAGACGGAAGCTGCGCTCGGAATTGCGCCGAGCAAAACGGGAACGGAGGGCTAAGCGATGAAAGCGCCGCTACTCATTGCCTCTATGGCGAATGGCCTCTGCGCTCTGGTGATGCTCAGCATCTTCCTTTTCGACGCGGGTTCGCCGCTGCATGCGGGTCTCTACATTCTCAACGCCGTCCTCGCGATTTGGCTCTTTGCATTGGCGAGCCGCCCATGACCGAAAAGCTCGCGCTGCCCCTCGCAGCCTATCTCCTGATCCTCGCCATACTGAGCGGTCCAACTTGGATCAGCGTAGCTCTCATGCTCGCCTGCCTTGGGGTGTGCTGGATCGGGCTCAACACTAACAGTCAAAGGACAAATCGATGAACAGTCAGCAGATCGGCCTTCGCGTTCAAGCGCTCGAAACCGCTTCGCGCCTCGGGTTGCCTCCGAAGATGACGCTTGAGGCGGCGAGAGAGTATCTCGCGTTCCTTGAGGGCACCGAGGTCAAACTGCCGTCCACCCCGGAATGGATGATCGCGAGCCTTAGCCGCGCCGTCCAGAAGAAAACGCCGGTCAAGAAAGCCGCTCCAAAGCGTCTTGCTGCCAAAGCTTAACCCACACACCACTGAACACAAGCTAGGGGGATAGGACTATGGGGCGGGTTGCGGCGCTCTTTGTCGAGACGAACGGGGCTTACTACGGCCTTGAGAATGTCGAGCCTTGGGACGAGGCGCGGGACGCTCGGCGCTATGCCGGGCCGTGGCCTGTCGTCGCCCATCCACCCTGCCAGCGTTGGGGGCAGATGGCTATCGTCAACTTCGCACGGTGGGGAGGGGAGCACAATCGGCTCGGCAATGACGGCGGCTGCTTTGCTGCCGCGCTCAACGCCGTTCGCTCTTGGGGCGGCGTTCTCGAGCATCCCGCAAAGAGCCGTGCTTGGGACCATTTCAATCTGACGAAACCGATCGGAGCGGGATGGGTTCGATGCCTCGACGGAGGTTGGACCTGCGAGGTTTGGCAATCCGCTTATGGGCATCGGGCAAATAAGGCGACATGGCTTTACTATTTCGGTGATGACCTCCCGCCGGCTCTGAATTGGGAGCGCCCGAGGGGTTCTCATCAAGTCGGATACCACGACCAGCGAGGGAAGGCGCGCAACAAGCCAACTCTTCCGCGCCGTGAAGCCAATGCGACCCCGCTTGCCTTCCGCGACCTTCTCATCAGCATCGCATCGACTGCACAGCAGCAACGTGAGGCAGCATGATCCCCTGGTTCACCCGCAAGCCTGCCCCGCTTCCCCACGTGATCATCAGGCACGTCGCAGCCACGCGCAAGGAATCCGCCGCAGCACAGACACGCAAAGCCTACACAGAGCTAGAGCTTGGCATAGCCGTATCACGTCTATCTCCAGAGCAACGCCGTGAAGCTGTAGCCAGAGCTGCGACCATGAAGCTGGGGGTGAGATGA
>JBQCIZ010000785.1:0-4200 GCA_051953235.1 Nitrobacter sp.
AACCGGGTCACGGACCCGTCGCTGTTCAACCCGCCGCTCAGGCGGTCGCAGGCGGCGCGCGCTCCGGTAAGCACCTTGACGTGACCCGGATGCAGGATGTCGAAGCAGCCATTGGTAAAACCAATTCGCAAACCCTGTTCGCGCCACGTTGACACACGCTCATCGAGATCGCTGAGCGATTTAGCGATCTTCTCTTCGGCTGCGAGAAAGGCGTGCGGCAAAATCCTGCGGCGCAATTCAGCCGCCGTGACGACAGCCGTGCCGCTTTTGCTGACCGCGACCGCCGCGGCCGCGCTAGCCGCCCGCAGCGCGGTTTCCCAATCGGCACCTGCCGCAAGCGAAACCGCGAGCGTTGCGGCGACCGTATCGCCTGCGCCGGTCACATCGCGGACCTTGACCGGGTGCGCGGGAACATGAATGACATCGCCCTCACGCGGCACGAGCGTCATGCCGTGTTCACTTTGTGTTATCAGCATCGCTTCGCCATCTGCGAGCAACATCGCCTCACGGGCCGCCGTTGCAATGCCAGCTTCATTGTCCGCACGGCTACGGGTCGCTTCTGCAAATTCCTTGCGGTTCGGTGTGAGCAGCGTCGCGCCGCGATAGATGGCGAAATTGGCGCTCTTCGGATCGACGATCACGCGCTTGCCAAGCTTGCGCGCCGCATCGATGATGTTGCGAATGACCCGCGCCGTCAGCACGCCCTTGGCATAGTCGGACAACAACACGATGTCCGCCAGCGGCAGATGCGGCAGAATGGTATCGATCAGGGCCTGCTCCACCTCGCCTGACGCCGGCGCGGCCCGCTCCCAGTCAGCGCGGAGCATGTGGGTGGAAAAATGTTCCGAGACGAAACGTACCTTGCGCGTCGTTGGCCGTGACGGATCGGAAACGAGCAACGGTTCGATCCGCTTCTCGCAGGAGAGCTCGGTGCGCAACCTGTCGCCGGCGTCGTCCACCCCCACCAGTCCGACAAAGATGCAGCGCGCGCCGAGTCCGGCGATATTGCGGGCGACATTGCCGGCCCCGCCGACGATGACTTCGCTGCGCTGAACCGCGATGACGGGCGCCGGAGCCTCCGGCGAAATCCGCGAAATCTCGCCGTAAACAAACTCGTCGAGCATCAGGTCGCCGACGCAGAGCACCGTCTGGCGAGAAAACGCATGCGACAAGGCATCAAAATCGAACATCGAAGCTCGCACCGGTTGCGTCATCAGCGAAAGCGGTCGTCGCGATCGAGATAATCTTTGACATACGCGCCAACCGCATCCTCCAACGAGGTGAAACCGCCGTTATAGCCTGCACGCTGCAAGCGTTCGACCTCGCTCTGCGTGAAATACTGGTAGGCGCCGCGAATCTGTTCGGGCATGTCGACGTAGTCGATGTTCGGCTTCGCGCCAAGCGAAGCGTAGGCTGCCTCCATCAGGTCGCGGAAGCTGCGCGCCTTGCCGGTTCCCACATTGAAGATGCCGCTGACGGAAGGCGTCGCCAGCAACCACATCATGACGCGCACGACATCGTCGACATAGATGAAGTCGCGGCGCTGGTCGCCATCGGCAATGCCCTCGCGATGCGACTTGAACAACTGCACCGGCCGGCCGGCTTTCACATCATCGAACCGGCGCGCCAGCACGCTCATCATGCTGCCCTTGTGGTATTCGTTCGGACCGAACACGTTGAAGAACTTCAGACCCGCCCATTGCGGCGGCAGCTTGACGCCGGTGGCCGCGCGCTCCGCAACCGCCATATCGAACAGGTGCTTGCTCCAGCCGTAAAGATTCATCGGCCGCAACGCCCGAAGCGCGCTGACCGATTGGTCGTCACGAAATCCCTGTTCGCCATTGCCATAGGTCGAGGCCGATGAGGCATAGATGAATGGCGTCGCCGTCGCCGTGCACCAGTCGAGCAACCGTAGCGAGAGGCGGAAGTTGGTTTCGATCACCAGATCGCCGTCGGTCGCGGTGGTCTCTGAAATCGCGCCGAGATGGATGACTGCATCGAGGCGGCGCCCGTTCAGCCAGCCCATCAACTCGGCAGGGGGCACGATATCGGCAAGCTGCCGCTTGGCCAGATTCCGCCATTTGCCGTCATGCCCGAGCACATCGCAAACCGTCACGTCCGCGCGGCCGGCGTCATTCAACGCAGCCACGAGATTCGATCCGATAAAACCGGCGCCCCCGGTCACCAGCAGCATGATGTTCCAGTCCTGGATTGTGCGTCGTCAGCTTTGCCCCACTCCCGACGCGGAGGCAACTTGGATAGCCTGCCGTGGTGAAGAGCGGGGTCGCCCAAAGCCCTTCGCGAAGATGACTTTACCTCACGGGAGGGAGCGGATACCGAGAACCCTCTCCGGTTCCTGATCGGGCCTGCCAATAAAGATATGAAGCAAGATTCACAAAATGAATTGATCACTGCCGCCGACACCGGCGATACGCGGTCTATCCTGATCATTCCCTACATGTGGATCGGCGACTTCGTCCGCGGCCAAACGGTGGTCCGCGTCCTCAAGCAGCGCTGGCCGAACCGCCCGGTGGATATACTCGTTACGACGCTCTGCGCGCCACTGGTCGATTATATGCCGGGCGTCCGGGCGGGCGTTGTGTGGGATCTGCCGCGCAGCCAGCTCGCCCTGTCCAGCCAATGGCACTTGGCGGCAAAGCTCCGGGAGCGCGGTTACGGAACTGCCCTGGTCATGCCGCGGACCTGGAAATCGGCGATCGCGCCCGCACTGGCCGGAATTCCGGAACGGGTGGGATTCGTTGGCGAGGCTCGCTTCGGCCTGCTCAACCGCTGGCGCTGGGGTGAGAAGGCCCTGCCACGCATGATCGACAAAAAGGCTTCTCTCGCCCTCCCCGACGGAACGGCACCACCGGCCGAATGGCCCGAACCTCAACTCAGAGTTCCCGCCGACGAGATCGCTAGCTGGAAACAGGCACACCGGCTCGGCACAGGGCCGGTCGTGGCCCTGGCGCCCGGTTCGGTCGGTTCGGGGAAGCGCTGGACCTACTACGCCGAAGCCGCGCGGCTGCTCGCCGCCCATGGCATCGATTGCTGGGTGGTCGGGGGCCCCGGCGAAAAGGGCCTTGCGGCAGAGATTGTCGCCGCTGGCGGAGCGGGCGTCCGCGACCTGACCGGCACCGATCTGCGCAACGGCATTCTGGCGATGGCCGCGGCCACCGTCGCGATTTCCAACGACTCCGGCCTGATGCATGTTGCGGCTGCGCTGGGCACGCCGACACTGGGAATCTTCGGGCCGACCAGCCCCTATCACTGGGCACCGCTCAATCCGCTCGCAGCGACCATCCAGACCAAGACGGTTGTGCCATGCCAACCCTGTCACCGTCCGGTCTGCACCATGAACGACCATCGCTGCATGCGCGACATCCCGGCATCCGATGTGGTCGCCATCGCCGAACGCGTGCTCGCCGAAACCGGGGGAAACGTTGCACACTGACGGCGCGACCCGCAGCCATACTTGCGCGCGCGCCGGGCGGTCATTACCAGTGAGGTCAGTCACGGCAACAAAGGTGCGTCTTGAGCCAGACCCCGATCGCGGCCCACTTCCAGCACTCGCTCGCTGCCCTTGAGCGCGCGGCCGGCGATGCGACGCTGCTGGCGGTTACAGAACGAATAGCCACCGTCATTGTCGCGGCGCTACGCTCCAGCAACAAGGTTCTGCTGATCGGGAACGGGGGCAGCGCCGCCGACGCCCAGCACATTGCCGCCGAAATCATCGGACGTTACAAAAAGGACCGGCCCGGCTATGCCGCCATCGCCTTGACGACCGACACCTCCGCCCTCACCGCCATCTCCAACGATTACGGCTTCGAGCAGATCTTCGCGCGCCAGGTGGAAGGTCTCGGTCAACGCGGCGACGTGCTGCTCGCTTACTCTACGTCTGGCCAGTCGCCCAACATTCTCGCTGCGCTCCGCAAGGCGCGCGAGCGAGGTCTCGTCACCGTCGGCTTCACAGGCACCAAGGGCGAAAGCATGCGGAGCGTCTGCGATCATCTGTTCGTCGCGCCGAGCGACGACACGCCTGTGATCCAGCAAATTCATATGACCGCGGGCCATGCGATCTGCGATCAGGTGGAACGCGCGATGACGGGCGGAGCCGCGCCCCGGTGAGCGGCATAGGCGCTGCGCGGCCGGATTCGAAACCTGCGGCGTTTCTCGACCGCGACGGCGTCATCAATCATG
>JBQCIZ010000786.1:0-2929 GCA_051953235.1 Nitrobacter sp.
ATGTCGGGATTGGCGCAGATCAGGGGCAGGTTGCGCTCTCGCGCCTGCATCATCATGCCGCGATATTCCTCGGCCGATTCGGATTCGTCGTCGAACGGTCCGGTGCAGATGATGTAGTCGGCGCGCTCCAGCGGCGCGAACACCGCATCGAGGCCGCGGTGGATCGAGTTGTCGCGTTCGGGTCCGAGCCAGAAGATCGCCTTGTTTGGATGCTCGGCGACGTAATTGCGCGTCAAGTCGCCGGATGAGACAAGCGCGTCGTAGGTATCGTCGGGCACGCCGAGCTTGCGCAACTGTCGCTGCACGGAATCGGCAGGGCGCGGCGCGTTGGTGATCAGCACCACCGTGCCGCCCTGGGTGCGGAACGCCTTCAGCGCAGCGCAGGCGTCGGGAAACGACTCGAGGCCGTTGTGAACAACACCCCAGATGTCACTGAGGATCACGTCTCTGCCGGCCGCAAGGTCGCGCAGATTCTCGATGAAACGAAGGGTCGTCATTACGGGTTGGTTGCTTTCAGATGGGGCCGCCGACACGGCGCGCCAAGGCGGCATTGCCGGTCATGCGGGCGGGTTCGGGCTTGATCGCGCCAGTCTGGATGTCGTCGGTTCTGGGCGCATCGGTCCGCGCGGCTCTTGCTGCGCCAGCGGTGCTGGCCTTCACGTCGGATTTCGCCTTGTCGGCGGTGTCGGATGTCGCATCCGGCCGGAGCGGCCGAGGTGCCGCGAACAGGAAACCCTGGCCGAAACGGACGTCGTAATCCAGCAGGTCGACCACAGCGCGCTCGCCTTCGATGCGCTCGGCGATCAGATCGATACCGAAGCGGCCGAGCAGGTCGGAGATGTCGGCCGGATGAATGTCGGAGGCCGACGTCTGCTTCGGATCGAGCAGCAGCGTGGCCGGCATCTTGATGAAGCGAACGCCACGATCGGCAAGCTCGCGCGGTTCGATGCGCAAGTCCTTGACGTGATCGATGGAGAAGCGGTAGCCGCGCTGCGCCAGCGCAGCGAGGTTCTCGCTCTCGGTGATGCCGAGACCGCGCAGCGTGCTGTGCTTGAATTCGAGCACCAGCGAGGGCGCCAGCGCGCGGTTGGCTTCGAGAAAGTCGAGATACTGCGCGAAGGTCGCGGGATTGCCGAGCGTCGCCGCGGCGACATTGCAGAACACGCCGACGTCCTTGTTGCGCACCTGAAGCCGCCGCAGCACCTGCACGCAGCGGAGCATCACCATGTTGTCGAGGCGTCCCATCAGTCCGGCGGCTTCCGCCGCGGGAATGAAGTCGTCGGCGGTGAGGATTGCGCCGCTGGTGTCGCGCAGCCGCGTCACAGCTTCGTAGTAGCGCACCTTGCGCTGCGGCAGCGTCACGATCGGCTGCAGGAAGATATCGATGCTGTTGGCCTCGATGGCATTCTTGATCGCTGTGAGGATCTGCGCATCGCTGCGGGCCGGCGCAGAAGCCACCGTGCTGGGTTGAGCAGCCGGAGCCGCGGGCCGCGCCGCAGCGGGGGCCGGTTTCGTCTCCGGCACAGGTTCGCGCATCGGCGCCGCGGCGGCTGAAGACATCGACGCAAGCGTGTCGTCGTGGGCCGCCACGGATGTCGCAAGCTGCTTGACCAGACCGCCGAGTTCGTTGATTTCGCCGAGCACCGACTGGATGCGGTCCTGCGAGGTGGAATTCGCCGATACGATCTTGCCCTCGGCAGCGGCAAGACGGCGGCCGAACTCGGCGACCTGACGGGCGAGGTCGGCGGTGCCACGCGACAGATCGGCGATCTGGGTGCTGACATCGCTGCGATCGCGCATCCGCATCGACACCGCATTGTAGAGGATCAGGAAGGTGAAGGCGGCCAGCGCCACGATCGCGGCTTCCGGCGCTTGCATCCCGGCCATCGAATAAAGCACGAGGCCGAGCGACGCCGAGATCAGCACCATGCAAATGGCAATGAAAATCGTCGAAATACGGATCATCTGGCGCGAAAGTTCCCGGCGCGGAGCGTTCCCGATACCCGGTGCCCCCGATCCGTCACCCTAGCATTATCGGTGATTCGGCGGACAACCCTTCTTTGAGTTGTCCGCCGAAATTCCCGCGTCAGGCGACAGCCCGGATCACCTTGGCCACTTTTTCGATGATCTCGCCCACCTGATCCTCGCTGACGATCAGCGGCGGGGTCAGCGCCAGTGTGTCGCCGGAGATGCGCAGCATCAGGTCGTTGTCGTGGAACGCGCTTTGGAGCGCCGCGAAGCCGCGGTCGCCGGGGCCGTTCTTGTTGGGCGCGAGGTCGATGCCCGCGGTGATCCCGACAGTGCGGATATCCACCACGTTGGGCTCGTTGCGCAGGCTCATCACCGCATCGGCGAATTTCGGTTCGAGCTTGTTGGCGCGCTCGAACAGCTTTTCGTCGCGGTAGATGTCGAGGGTGGCAAGACCCGCGGCAACGGCAAGCGGGTGCGCCGAGTAGGTGTAACCGTGGAACAGCTCCACGGCATTCGCCGGGCCGGTCATGAATGCATCGTGGACGGTGTCGCGAACCAGCACGCCGCCCATTGGCGCTGCTCCATTGGTGACGCCCTTGGCAAACGTCAGCATGTCCGGCAGCACGCCGTAGCGCTCCGCGGCGAACGCGTAGCCGAGGCGGCCGTAGCCGGTGATGACCTCGTCGAAGATCAGCAGGATACCATGCTTCTGGGTGATCTCGCGCAGGCGCTTGAGGTAGTTCTTCGGCGCCGGCAACACGCCGGTCGATCCCGCCATCGGCTCGACGATCACGGCGGCGATGGTGTTGGCACCGTGCAGGTTGACGAGGCGCTCGAGTTCGTCAGCGAAATGCGCGCCATATTCCGGCTCGCCCTTGCTGAAGGCCTGCTTGTCGCGATCATAGGTTGCCGAGATGTGGTCGACGCCGGTCAGGAGCGTGCCGAACATCTTGCGGTT
>JBQCIZ010000787.1:0-8335 GCA_051953235.1 Nitrobacter sp.
TATGCGATCGCAGTACCGCGTTTAACGACAAGCCTTTTCACGATAAGACAAGGATCAAACCGAGTCATATCGATGCTCCAGCAGCCTCGTACGATCCTTCAGTCCATCTCGGCCGGTTAGCGGATATCGAGCCTTAATCTGGCAGAGTATGCTCATGATGTCGGCCATATGCTCATTCAACTCGCTGCAACGGGCAGTTACCGCGGTGGGCAGCTCAAGCACCGAAAATTCCACCTGGTCTGTTTGCCAGGCTTCGGAAGATAGATAGCCGCTTCGGACGAGACTGGCTGCGGCGGCGCGTTGAAACGGCTCCATCCTTGCAAAGATTGAATTGTCATCAGGCATTGTGCCGTATGGCGCCTTGTCTCCGTAAGAGCGACTGATCTTCCGCCAACCCGTGTCGTTAGAATAAAATTTGATCGCTTGCAGTCGAAATGGAAACAGCAAGTAGAAGTCGAGTATGCGCAACGTGTCGAAAGGCATTCTGTTGTAAAGCTGGCACGCAAGGTTCAGTCGCAAGAATCTGAATACAGTGTGATAGGGATCGAATGCCTCGTTGTAAGTGAGCTGGGTCACGACTGCACCGCGCTATGGTGCCACTTAATGAAACACTGTTCGGCGAGCCAATAAATCATGCCTTGGACAAGATTATGATTCACCGACATAAGTTCGTTGCCGCACTCCTCAACAATTGGATTTGCAATCCTCTCGATGACAAGTGCATTGATTTCCTCTGGAGTTTTGCGGGGAATCTGTCCGTAGATCACATTTGTGAACTCGGTTTCGGCCTTCGCGAGGATATGCACGAAGATCAGCTGGGCCGATGAGTAGAGAGACCAACGCTGCAACAGCTTAGCGAACATCTCCTTCTTTTCGATCGCATCATCGTAGTATTGCGATCGCCCGCCGGCTTCTAGCTTTGCCTGCAAACCTGCAATGCCATCTGGCGCACGCCGGGTGTGATAACGAGCAAGCTCATCGATAATCGTTTGCGTTTGCTCGTCGCATTCATACTGCTCTTTAAGGCGCAAGAGCAGCCTCTCGATCATACCCTTTTTGGTCTCGACGATTACTTTATCACGACCAACTATGTCGCCGTGAGCGTGAGCTCCCTGCTGACTCGAGATTGTGCTTTGGCCGGTTGCGACGCTCATGTGTGTCGTCGTGTCCCTGCCAAACTAGCGCTTGTCTCGCCCAACAATATCTCCCCCAGCCTGGGCGCGCGATTGATCAGTTGCTGTCGCCTGCCGGTCCGCACGAACGGTTTTGGTCAGTTGAAAGGTCAATAGCGCTCCGCCTACCGCCCCCGTCACCAGACCACCCAAGAAGTTCCACAGATCGAAAGTCATTTCGGAATTCCAGCCCCGGTTAATGGAACAACCATTGCCTGCGCCTTCAAAGAGTCGCAACCGCCTGCGGTTTGTAAATTGGGATTAGAATCAAACTTCATACGCAAAAAATTATGGTTACATTATACCTCCGCCGTGGATAGCGGCCTCGTTTTGAAAACGCCACGGGTGCCCATCGGCGTCCTTTTGGTCGTCCTCGACAGCAAGAAGGACTGAACAATGTGGAGGCAATTTTACACTCTAAAATTGCCTCTATTCGTATTTCAACCGAGCAGGAATCTCTGGTACGAAACTGGTACGCTAAGCCAATCAAGCAACTGATATTATTAACAAAATCGAATGCCCGGCGTAAACGGCGGGGAAAGGGCGGCCGGCCCCACGCCCACCGCTTCACTGCGGCAATCCTGCCGCCCTGCGATGGCTGGTCAGGTCCCACGTCAGATGGAATAGTTGCTGACCGGACCGCCGCCGTGATCGTGACAGCTCGTCCGGGTGGTGACAATCCGGACGTCAACCGGAGCAAAACAGGAAGCGACAGGAATGGCCGATCGTATTCGTCTGGACGGAAAAATCGCCCTCGTGACCGGCGCGGCCGGCGTGATCGGAACCGCGACCATGCGGCTTCTGGCGGAACGCGGCGCGCGTATCGTCGCGGTCGACCGGCAGGAGAGATCGTTAAAGGATGCGGTTGCAGGCCTGCCCTCTTCCGCGCAAGCCGTTGCGATCACCGCCGACGTGACTCAGGAGGACGAGGTCGCCGATTACGTTCGCGCCGCGGTTGCAAAATTCGGCACCATCGACGTGTTCTACAACAATGCCGGCATCGAGGGCGAGATCAAGCCGATCACGGACTATCCGCTCGAGAGCTTTCGCCGCGTGCTGGATGTCAACGTGATCGGTGTGTTCCTCGGCCTCAAGCACGTGTTGCCGGTGATGCTGAAGACAAACAGCGGCAGCATCATCAACACCGCCTCGATCGCCGGGTTGATCGGTTCGCCGTCGATCGCGGTCTACAGCGCCAGCAAGCATGCCGTGATCGGCCTGACCAAAAGCGTCGCGCAGGAATGTTCGGGCACCGGCGTGCGCGTCAACTGCGTGTGTCCCGGCCTGATCGACAGCCGGATGCTCAGCGCCATCATCGACGGCCGCAATCCCGGCAATGCGCCGACGCCCACGGAGCGTATCGTCGACCGCATCCCCGCCCGGCGTCTCGGCCAGGCCACGGAGGTTGCATCCATCGTGGCGTTCCTTGCCTCCGACGAGGCAAGCTATGTCAGCGGCTCCGCCTATACCGTGGACGGAGGGCGCACCTCCGCCTGACGGTCCCGCTATCATTCTCTATTACTCGTTCTCACCTCTCAGCATCACAGGTTTCCCTCATGCCCGTCGTTCTCGATCCCGATGCCGCCGCCGTCTACAAGGCCTTTCAGGAAGCCGGCCGTCCCCGCTATGAGGACGGCACGCCGGAGGTAGCGCGCGGCTACTATCTCGCAGCACGCCTCGTCGCCAATCCCGAGCCGCCCGAGCTTGCATCGATCAAGCCGCTCGGCATCCCCGGCCCTGCCGGCAACATCCCTGCCCGCGTCTACGTACCGAAAGTGCTGCGCAAATCCGGCAGCGGCGCGCCCGGTCTCGTGTTCTTCCACGGCGGCGGCTGGGTGATCGGCGATCTCGACACGCATGATGTGGTCTGCCGCAAGCTCGCGGCCGAAGGTGAGCTGATCGTGGTGTCCGTCGACTATCGTCTCGCGCCCGAGCACAAATTTCCCGCCGCGGTCGATGACGCCATCGCCGCGACGGCCTGGATCGCGAAGAACGCCGCCACGCTCGAGATCGATCCGGCCAACATCTGCGTCGGCGGCGACAGCGCCGGCGGCAATCTCGCCGCCGTGGTGGCGATCGACGCGCGCGACAACAAGGGGCCGGCGCTCAAGGGCCAGGTGCTGATCTATCCCGCCACCGATTTTCGCGGCAACCATCCCTCGCACAGCGAGCCGGAAACCAGCATCCTGCTCACCCACTCCGTCATCAAATGGTTCGCCGACCACTATATTCGCAACGCAGCCGACAAGGAGGACTGGCGCGCCTCGCCCGCGCGCGTGAGCGACCTGTCCCGTCTGCCGCCGGCTTATGTGATGACGGCGGGCGCCGATCCGCTGCGCGACGAAGGCGACGAATACGCCAAGCGATTGAAAGACGCGGGCGTGCCGGTGGCCTACAAACACTATCCCGGCCAGTTCCACGGCTTCTTCACCATGGGCAAGCTGCTCAACCAGGCCAACGTCGCGGTGAGCGACATCAGCAAATGGCTGAAGGCGCAGACCTGATGGACGATCACAGAACGACGTAGTCGGCGCCGTCGATGACATAGCGCGCGTAACGGAAATCGCGGATGCCGATCAGCCCGTCGGCATCCCATGTCAGCAACACGAAATAGGCCGGCCGAGCGGCGGGATCGCCGGGATCGCAGACCAGCGCGGCGGCGCGGCCCTCGACCAGACCCGGCACCAGCCGCCAGTCGCGCAGCTTGTCGTAGTTGCCGAAATATTTCGACACCTCCGAACGCCCGGCAAGGCGATGGCGCGCCACCAGGTCGAGCCGCACCTCCTCGCCCAGCATCGCGCGCACGGCATCGACATCGTGCGCGTTGAAGCGATCCACATAACGTGTCAGCAAGGCGCGCTCGCGTTCGGCAAGTTGCGGCACCGGCGCGTCGTCGGGTTCCTGCGCGAACTCGTGGAGCCGCGTGCGGCCGCGATGCAGCGCCGCCTTGATCGCGGGAATGCTGGTGCTCGTGACGTCGCCGATCTCCTCCAATGAGTAACCGAGCACATCCATCAGAATGACGCTGGAGCGTTGCGCCGGCGCAAGCCGCATGAACGTGCGCAGGCTGGCGGCAGCGGCTTCGCGATCCCTGATCGGCATTGCAGGATCGGCCATGATCTCCAGATCCTCGTCAGAATGCATCAAAGCCCGGCGGTTGCGGCGGCGCAGAAAGTCCAGCGCCGCATTGTGCGCGATCCGGAACAGCCATCCTTCCGGATTGGCGATCGGCGTAGCCGCCGGGAAGGCTTCGAGGGCCTTGACCAGCGCCTCCTGCACCACGTCCTCGCCGTCGATCACCGATCCGGTCATCCGCGCGCAGTAACGATGCAGCTTCGGCCTGAGTTGACCGAGCAACCTGTCGAACGCTGCGCGGCCGTTCGTTACGTTGTCGGTGGGTTCGTCCGTCATTCATCCAGCATCCGGTAGTTTCCGATGATCGTTACCTCGTTCACCACGGGGGCTTCGGCACAGCGGTCGCCGATGCCGCTCTGGAAGGCCTGAAACGCCGAGAGTTTCGGAAGCAGATCGGCGGCGCCATCGCTGTGCGTGACGATGTGCACGAAACTTCCGTCGGCGAGCATCAGCGCGGCGTAGCGGATGCCGTCCGGCGACGTCTGCTTCAACTCCGCGAACACGCTCTCGATCAGCGCCTTGTTCTGTGCCTGTGCGTCCGGCTTGGTCTTGTAGCGTATCAGCTTGGTCATTGAGTTCGCTCCAGTCAGCATGGACAGCCGTCATTCCGGCCGTCTCACCTCCAAGACGTTCGGCCCGTGTCAAAGGATACGGGCGGCAAAAAATTATTTTCGCGCCGAATCCCCGGACCCTCCCGGTTCGTCCTGATGACAGCCGCCCGCATGGCGCGGGCACACTTAACAGGACATACCTATGACCGAACCGGCTGAACGACCTCTCAAGGGCTGGGTACTGGCGCTGACATCGGCCGCCTCCTTCATGGCGGCGCTGGACTCCCTCGTGGTAACCACCGCGCTCGGCACCATCCGCAACGATCTCGGCCTCTCCATGGAGATGCTGCAATGGACGGTGAACGCCTACAACCTCTCCTTCGCCGTGCTGCTTTTGACGGGCGCGGCGCTTGGCGACCGTTTTGGCCGCCGTCCGCTGTTTGTGTCGGGTATATTGCTGTTCGTGGCGGCGTCCGTGATCTGCGCGCTGTCGACCGGCGCGTTCATACTGATCGCCGGTCGTGTCTTGCAGGGCGTCGGCGCGGCGCTTCTGATGCCGCTCGCGATGGCGATCCTCGGCGCGGCGTTCCCGCGCGAAGAACGCGCGAAGGCGCTCGGCATCCTCGGCGGCATCACTGGCCTCGCACTGATCGCAGGTCCCGTGATCGGCGGGGCCATCGCCACCGGCTTTGCGTGGCAGTGGATTTTCTGGATCAACGTGCCGATCGGACTCGCGATCGCGCTGCTGACCCTGATCCGCGTTCCCAATAGCCACGGACCGGCGGCGCGTCTCGACATTGTCGGCCTCGTGCTGGCGAGCTGCGCGGCGTTCGGCGTCGTGTGGGGCCTGATGCTCGGCAATCATGCAGGCTGGTCCGATCCCGAAGTCATGACGGCGCTATTCACAGGAGTGGCACTTGGCGCGGCTTTCATCGGCTGGGAAATCCAGACGTCCGAACCTATGCTGCCGATGCGATTGTTCCGCGCACGCGCATTCGCCGCGGGGATTTCGTCGAGCTTCCTGTTCTATGCCGCGATGTACGGCGTGCTGTTCTTTGTCGCGCAATTCTTCCAGACCGCGCAGGGTTTCAGTCCGCTCGGCTCGGGTCTGCGCATGGTGCCATGGACGGCGACGCTGTTCGTCTTCGCCCCGCTCGGCGGCCGCCTGGTCGCGAAATTCGGCGAGCGTCCGCTGGTCGTCGCGGGGCTGCTGCTGCAGACGTTGGGCATGGCATGGATCGCAGTGATCGCAGCGCCCGGTACGGCTTACGCCCTGCTGGTGCCGCCCATGATCATTGCCGGTGCCGGCGTGTCGCTCGCGATGCCGGCGGCACAGGCCGCAGTGATCAATGCCGTCGCGGTCACCGAGATCGGCAAGGCCTCGGGCGCGTTCAACACCTTCCGCTTTCTCGGGGGCGCCTTCGGAATCGCCGTTCTTGTCGCGGTGTTCGACCGGACCGGGAGTTCGGCTTCACCCGCGGGATTTGCGGCCGGCTTCTCATACGCACTGGGCGCAGCGGCGCTGTTGTCCGCGCTCGCGGCGCTGGCCGCAACCCGACTGCCGGCAAGGCAACCGCAGGGCGCGATCATCCCGACATAACAACACGGGAGCGCGCTTCACAGGCGGACTGGTCGCAATCGCAGGAGTGTGCAAATCTCGCTTGCGGCCATCATCATGAATTCTCCTGGGGGGAGCGATTATCATGAGACAGACGTCATATTTTCTGACGAGTACGCTTGCTGTTTGCCTGGCGTCCGCGAGCCTCCACGCTGAAACGAGCACCTTGGCTCGCGCCGGAAGCTGGGAAGCTTTTGGCGGAACAACCGACAATGGGACACCTGTTTGCGGCATATCGAGCAGCCCGGAAAAAAGATACTTTGGGCTCAAACAGTTCGGCAATCAGGACACGTTCACGATCCAGATCGGCGACAAATCCTGGTCGATCAAGGACAAATCCAAATACGCCGTCAGCATGCGGCTCGATCGTAACAAGCTATGGACCGCGAATGCGAGCGGCATGCATTTCAACGATGGCGATCCCGGACTTGAATTCGATATTCGTCGCGGCGAACTCAGAAAATTCAACAAGGAGTTTCAGTCGAGCGAAAAATTGAAGCTCATGTTTGCCAATGGCATGGAAACCTGGAATCTCGACTTATCAATCGCGCGTAAGGTGAGCGCCGAGTTCGCCGCCTGTATCGACAAGATTAAATAGTACGGCGGCGAGCGGCCTGTACGCGACCCGGATCATGGCGCGCGAGCGTGGACTCGGGGCAACAGATACCATCATTCGTGGTCAAAACGGTATTCAGGTACGCTTACGGATTGGCATATTCGGAATAGCAGCGGCTATACTGGCGCTTTCAGTGCTGCGTTTTCAGTTTTTTGAGCAGGAATTTGTGATGAGCCGCACGGGGGCAATCCGGATTGCGATGACGGCCGCTGCGCTTGCGCTCGGCGGTTCGATCGCGCAGGCCCAGCAAGTCGGCACGGCATCCGCGGTCAATCCGGCGGCCACTGCAAATCTGAAAACGATCACCATCGGCCAATCGATCACGCACAAGGAGCGGATCCAGACCAAGGCCAGCGGTTCGGTGCAACTGCTGTTTCTCGACAAGACCTCGATGACGATCGGTCCGAACAGCGACCTCACCATCGACGAGTACGTCTACGATCCCAATGCCAACACCGGAAAGCTCGCGGCAACGCTCGGCAAGGGCGCGCTGCGCTTCGTCGGCGGCCAGATCAGCCACAATGGCGATGCCGAGATCAAGACGGCGTCGGCCCTGATCGGCATTCGCGGCGGCGTGATGATGACCGACGGCAAGGGCGGCATCTATGCCGGCTACGGCACGTCGACCGTCACGTCGGGCGGCCAGACCGTGACCCTCGGCGCTGGCGAATTCACGCAGACGCAGGCAGGCGGACCGCCGAGTTCACCCAACTTCCCGCCACCCGGATTCGTTCAGCGGACGATCGCGGTCTTCCAGAGCGCGGTTGGCCAGACCGGCGGCGCGCGCGCCGGCGCGGCGTCGGCGCAGAACATCGCTGCGGCCGAGCAGAAGGCAACCGGGACGCCCGGCGGATCGGTGACCGGTTCGGGCGCTCCGCCCTCGCCTCCCACGATTGTCACTCAGATCAATGCAATCGCAGCGGCGTTCACGCAGTCGATCCAGACCTCAAGCCAATCGGCGGCCGTGCAGCAGATCAGCCACGATCAGCCGACCGGCAATACCAACAACCCGCCGCCTGTCGACAACAATAACAACAACACAAGTTCGCGGCCCTCCGTAACGCTCGCTGGATACGTCGGTGGCCTCAACATCGCCTACCCAAATCAGAATTACACGAACTATGTGCCGCCTGTCACAAATCCGGTCACCGGAACGTCGACAGTCATCCTCGATGCCACCAACAATCGCGTTCAGGGCACTTTCGACTCCTATCTTTACGACTCCAGCAATCCCTTTACGCAA
>JBQCIZ010000788.1:0-2265 GCA_051953235.1 Nitrobacter sp.
GCGCGCGAGGCCGCCGCCGCGGCCTCCGCGTCGTCGCTGGCATCGAGCAGCGTCAATACGGTGGCGTCGGCAACTGAGGAACTATCGGCCTCGATCGGCGAGATCAGCAAGCAGGTCACGCGATCTTCGGAAATCGCCGGCAAGGCCGCCGAGGAAGCGCACCGCACCAACACTGTCGTCGAGGGGCTTGTCTCCGGCACCCAGAAGATCGGCGAAGTCGTCGCCCTGATCCAGAGCATCGCCAGCCAGACCAATCTGCTGGCGCTCAATGCGACCATCGAGGCCGCGCGCGCGGGCGAACACGGCCGGGGATTTGCCGTGGTCGCGAATGAAGTCAAGGCGCTCGCCAATCAAACCGCGAAGGCCACCGAGGAGATCGCGGCGCAAATCCAGAGCATCCAGACCGCGACAGCGGAAGCTGTGATAGCGATCGAAACGATCGCCGGGACGATCGGCGAGATCAACGAGATCTCGGGCATGATTGCCAGTGCGGTCGATCAGCAGAGCAGCGCGACACGCGAGATCGCAGGCAATGTCCAGCAGGCGTCGACCGGAACCTCCGACGTCAATCAAAACATTCTCGGCGTGACACAGGCCGCCGACAGCGCGGGCGCCGCTGCCGCAAAACTGCTGGCGGCATCCAACGACCTGTCGTCGCAATCGGCGCAACTGAAGAACGAGGTCGGGAGTTTCCTCGCCTCGATCCGGGCCGCCTGAGACAATCGGCGACCGGCCTCCGCGTTACGGGAGGCCGTACCGGTCAGATCTTCTGGTTGTATTCGCCGACTTCGGGATGGGTGCGCAAAACGCTGTCCATCGCCTCGAACATGTCGCGCATCCGCTGTTCGGAGACCGGGCTTTCGACCACAACCACAAGCTCCGGCTTGTTGGAGGACGCGCGCACCAGTCCCCAGCTTCCGTCCTCGACGGTGACGCGGACGCCGTTGACCGTGACGAGATCGCGGATCGCCTGCCCTGCGACCTTGTCGCCCTTGGCTTTTGCTGCCTCGAAATGCTTCACGACCTGATCGACGATGCCGTATTTGGTTTCGTCCGAACAGTGCGGCGACATGGTCGGCGACGACCATGTCTTGGGCAGCGCGTTCTTCAGGTCCGCCATCGACTTCCCCGGCGCGCGATCGAGCATTTCGCACACCGCGATCGCCGAAATCAGGCCGTCGTCATAGCCCCGGCCCAGCGGCGCATTGAAGAAGAAGTGGCCTGACTTCTCGAAGCCTGCCAGCGCGCCGACCTCGTTGGTGCGCCGCTTCATGTAGGAGTGGCCGGTTTTCCAGTAGGTCGCCCTGGCGCCCTGTTTCTGCAACACCGGATCGGTGACGAACAACCCGGTCGATTTCACGTCGACCACGAACTGCGCGTTCTTGTGAATCGCCGACATATCGCGCGCCAGCATGACTCCGACCTTGTCGGCGAAGATCTCCTCGCCGGTGTTATCGACGACGCCGCAGCGGTCGCCGTCGCCGTCGAAGCCGAGACCGACATCGGCCTTGTGCTCGAGCACCGCATCGCGGATCGCGTGCAGCATCTCCATGTCTTCGGGATTCGGATTGTACTTCGGGAAGGTGTGATCGAGTTCTGTGTCGAGCGGAATCACCTCGCACCCGATCGCCTCCATCACCTTCGGGGCAAATGCGCCGGCGGTGCCGTTACCGCACGCCACGACCGCCCTCAGCTTGCGCTTCAGTTTCGGACGGTTGGTCAGGTCGGCGATATAGCGCGCCGGAAAATTCTCGTGGAATTGATAGGAGCCACCGACCTTGTTGGTGAAGGCGGCATCGAGCACGATCTCCTTCAACCGCGTCATCTCGTCGGGCCCGAATGTCAGCGGGCGGTTGGCCCCCATCTTGACGCCGGTCCAGCCGTTGTCGTTATGCGAGGCGGTCACCATGGCGACGCAGGGCACGTCGAGGTCGAACTGCGCGAAATACGCCATCGGCGTCATGCACAGCCCGATGTCGTGCACCTTGCAGCCGGACGCCAGCAGGCCAGAAATCAGCGCGTATTTGATCGACGATGAATAGCCGCGGAAATCGTGACCGGTGACGATTTCCTGCTTCTGGCCGAGTTCGGCAATCAGCGTGCCGAGCCCCATGCCCAGCGCCTGAATGCCCATCAGGTTGATTTCCTTGCCGAACAGCCAGCGCGCATCGTATTCGCGAAAGCCGGTCGCCTTCACCATCGGCTCGGATTCATAGGCATAGGTATTCGGCACAAGAACGGGCTTGGGCTTCGGAAACATGCGGA